>DASWQG010000191.1:0-6040 GCA_036403775.1 Luteimonas sp. | reverse complement strand
GCGCGCGGCGGGCCTCGCGCCCGAACCGGTCTCCCAGGGCGTGGGCCCGCGCTGGGCGGTGGCCCGCGAGCCCGGGCTGCAGCATGGCCCGGGGCTGCGCGCGGCGTGGTTGCTGCGGGCGGAGAAGCGGGCGATCCCGCTGACGCCGGTCCGCCAGCGCGCGCCGCTGCGCATCGGCGGCGGAGTGCCCGTCGCTTGAGCGCGCTGTTCCACCCGCACGGGAAGGCCGACGCGAAGCAGGTACAGGTCCATACCGACGGCGCCTGCCTGGGCAATCCCGGGCCCGGCGGCTGGGCGGCGCTGCTGCGCTACCGCGGCCGCGAGCGCGAGCTCAGCGGCGGCGAGGCGGCGACCACCAACAACCGCATGGAGCTGATGGCGGCGATCATGGCGCTGGAGGCGTTGCGCGAGCCCTGCGACGTGGTGCTGCACACCGACTCCCAGTACGTGCGCCAGGGCATCACCCTGTGGATGCCCAACTGGCTGCGGCGCAACTGGCGCACCGCCGGCGGCGACGCGGTGAAGAACCAGGACCTGTGGGAGCGGCTGCACGCGGCCGCCTCGCGCCATCGCGTGGACTGGCGCTGGGTGAAGGGCCACAGCGGCGATCCCGACAACGAGCGCGTGGACCAGCTGGCGCGCGCGCAGGCCGAGCGCTTCCCGCGCTGAACCGGCGGCGCCGCGCGGCGGCGCTTCCCCTTTCGCGCCCATCCCTTTACCGTGGACCCATGCGACAGATCGTCCTCGACACCGAAACCACGGGCCTGTCCTGGGAAAAGGGCAACCGCGTGGTCGAGATCGGCTGCGTCGAGCTCGTCGAGCGGCGCCCGACCGGGCGCACGTTCCAGTGCTACCTGGACCCGGAGTGCGACTTCGAGCCGGGCGCCCAGGAAGTGACCGGGCTGACCCGCGAGTTCCTCGCCGGCAAGCCGAAGTTCGCCGACGTGGTGGACGAGTTCCTGGCCTTCATCGACGGCGCGGAACTGGTGATCCACAACGCCGCGTTCGACCTCGGCTTCCTCGATGCCGAGCTGCGCCTGCTCGGCGGCCAGCACGCCCCGTTGCGCGAGCGCTGCGCGGTGGAGGATTCGCTGGAGCTGGCGCGGCAACGCTACCCGGGCCAGCGCAACTCCCTGGACGCGCTGTGCCGCCGGCTGGGCGTGGACAACTCCCATCGCCAGCTGCACGGGGCACTGCTCGACGCGCAGCTGCTGGCCGAGGCCTACCTGGCGCTGACCGCGGGGCAGGGCGAGATCGCGCTCGAGGCCGCGCTGGAAACCGCGGGGCCGGCGGCCGGCACCGGCTTCAGCTTCGCCAGCGACGGGGCGCGGCCGCGCGTGCTGGTGATGGCCGGCGAGCGGGAGGCGCACGAGGCCCGGCTGGCGCAGTTGCGCCGCAAGGCCGGCGCCGCGGTCTGGGACCGCCTGGCCGAGCGCGAGGATGCGGACGCCGCGCTGGCGGTGGCCTGAGCGGCTTGTCCGCGCCTGCGCCCCCCCGTATCATTTGCGGCCCACCGGAGAGGTGGCAGAGTGGTTGAATGTACCTGACTCGAAATCAGGCGTACGTGCAAGCGTACCGTGGGTTCGAATCCCACCCTCTCCGCCAGGCATGAAGAAGGGGACGGAAGTCATCGAGCCGCGGCTCGGTGCCCTCCGTCCCCTTTTTCATGCCTAATGCGTTTTCCTCCCATTCCTCGCGTCCGGGGCCCAGGGCACCATCGGCCATGATCGAATTCGGGCACCTGACCCACGTCGGCCTGCGGCGCGAGCTGAACGAGGACACGTACTACGGCGACGGCGAGCTCGGCCTGTGGCTGGTGGCCGACGGCATGGGCGGCCACGAGTACGGCGAGGTCGCCAGCGCCCTGGCGCGCGAGGCGATCGTGCGCGAGGTCCGCGGCGGCGCGACCCTGGCGCAGGCGATCCGCACCGCCGACGAGGACATCATCCGCGCTTCGCGACAGCGCGGCGACGCGCTGCCGATGGGCACCACCGTCGTCGCCGCGCGGATCCCGCAGGCGGCCGCGGCACGCACCCGCTTCGAGGTCGCCTGGGTCGGCGACAGCCGCGTCTACCTGTGGCGCGACGGCCAGCTGGCGCAGCTGTCGCAGGACCACAGCTACGTGCAGGAACTCATCGGCAGCGGCGCGATCAGCGTCGAGCAGGCGCGCAGCCACCCCCACCGCAACGTGGTCACCCAGGCACTGGGCGTCACCGACCCGCAGCAGCTGAACGTGGAGACCATGTCCGGCGAGCTGGGCGTGGGCATGCAGTTGCTGTTGTGCAGCGACGGGCTCACCGAGGAGGTCGACGACGGGCGGATCGCCGCGATCCTGTCGCGGCTGGACTGCAGCGCGCAGGAGTGCGTGGACGAACTGGTGTCCGCGGCGCTGGACGGCGGCGGCTCCGACAACGTCACCGTGGTCCTCGTGCGGCGCGTGTAGACTGCCGCGCATGACCACGCCCTCGACCCAGACCGAACTGCTGGCGCCGGTGTCCTACGGCGAACTGCTCGACAAGATCGCGATCCTGCAGATCAAGTCCGAGCGCATGTCCGACCCGGCCAAGCTCGCCAACGTGCGCCACGAACTGTCCGCGCTCGAGCGGATCTGGCTGGCGCATCCGGCCGCGGTGAAGGACATCGCGGAACTGCGCGCGCGGCTCAAGGCCGTCAACGAGCGCCTGTGGGTGATCGAGGACGAGATCCGGCTCAAGGAGAAGGCGCAGGCCTTCGACGACGAGTTCATCCGCCTGGCGCGCAGCGTCTACGTGCAGAACGACGAGCGCGCCCGGATCAAGAAAGACATCAACCTCGCGCTGGGCTCGGCCTACGTCGAGGAGAAGTCCTACCAGGACTACGGCGCCGGCCCGGCCTGAGCGGGCGCCGGCCCGAGGTCGGCGACGCAGCGCTCGAACGCGGCGATCGCGTCGTCCACGGTGACCAGGTCCATCACCCCCTCGCGCTCGATCTTGGTGCCCCAGCGCAGCGCCGACGCCGGCTTGCCCAGGTACCTGCGGGCGGCGTCGTCGTAGCGGTCCACGCAGTAGCGCCGGTCCGAGTACGGGCCGCTGCGCGCCGGATTGCTGGCGGCGTGCAGGCCCAGCACCTTCGTCCCCATGGCGTTGGCGATGTGCATCGGCCCGGAATCGGGCGTCATCACCAGCCGCGCGCGGGCGAGCAGCGCGGGCAACTGCTTCAGCGTGTCCTTGCCGACCAGGTCCAAGGCCGGCGCGCGCATCGCGGCGAGGATCGCGTCGGCCATGCCGCGCTCGAGGTCGCTGCGTCCGCCGCACAGCACCACGCGCCAGCCGCGGGAGGCCGCATGGTCGGCGACGGCGGCATACCGGTCGGCACGCCAGTTGCGCAGCATGTGGCTCGAGCAGGGCGAGACGACGAGCGCCGGGCGGCCATCCTCCGGCCACTGCGCGCGCGCCCAGGCATGCGCGTCGGCCGGCACCGGGAGGTGCCACTCGACCCGATCCTGCACCAGCCCCAGCGGTTCGCAGAAGCTGCCGATCGCGTCCAGCACGTGCGCGCCCGGGCGCTCGGGGATGCGTTCGCGGACGAACAGGCCGTGCAGGTCGCGCGAGCGCGCGCGGTCGTAGCCGATGCGCCGCCTCGCCGGCACGAAGGCCGACAGCAGGTTGGCGCGCGCGGCGACCTGCAGCTGCAGCAGCGCGCCGAAGCGGCGGGCGCCGAGGCCGCGGCGCAATGCGCGCATGCCGGCCAGGCCCTCGCGCTTGTCATATTCGATGAACTCGACGCCCGGCAGGCCCTCGAGCAGGCGGTGCTCGCCGCGGCCGATGATCCAGGCGATCGGCACCGAGGGCCAGGCGCGCTGGAGCGTATGCACCAGCGGCAGGACATGGGTGACGTCGCCCAGCGCGGACAGCCGCAGCAGGCAGAGGGAATCGACGCCTGGTGGAGTGGGCGCGGGGGATGGCATGGTTGCTAGACTCGGGCCAATGGTGGCATTCGACGCCAACGAGAGCCTGACACCTTTCGAGCATCGGCGCGACGGGCGCGCGGCCGGCTATGGCGCGATCCTTGCCGACACCCGGCGCCTGCAGCATGCCGAACCCGGCTGGTTCGAACCGGCACGCTGGGGCGAGCGCGCGCAGCGGGTCGACGGCAGCGGCCGCGGCGGCGCCTGGTTCGTCGACGCGCCGTTCGGGCCCGCGGTGCTGCGCGAATACCGCCGCGGCGGGCTCGCCGCGAGGCTCAGCCGCGACCGTTACGTCTGGCACGGCGCCGACCGGACGCGCGGCTTCGCCGAGTTCCGCCTGACGCGGGCGCTGCACGCGCTGGGGCTGCCGGTGCCGCGCCCGCTCGCGGCGATGTACCAGCGCCAGGGCGCGAGCTACCGCGCCGCGATCCTGGTCGAGCGCCTGGCCGACGTGCGTTCGCTCGCGCAGCTCGCGCTCGACGGCGACGCGCCGTGGGAACAGGCCGGGCGCCTGCTCGCGCGCTTCCACCGCGCCGGCCTCGACCACGCCGACCTCAACGCGCACAACGTGCTGTTCGACGCGTCTGGCAAGGGCTGGCTGATCGATTTCGACAAGGGCGAGTTGCGCATCCCGGCGACCGGCTGGCGCGAGCGCAACCTGCAGCGCCTCCGCCGCTCGCTGCTGAAGGAACGCGGCACGCGCACCCAGGCGCAGGTGCTGGACGACTTCGCGCGACTGCGCGCCGCCTACGACGCCGCCTGGCAACGAGGGATTTGAAAGGCGGCGGCCCCGCCAACTGGCCTCGGCGCCCGCGTCGATCGATACCGTTGCTGCCTTCCGGCCCTGGCGGGGTTTTCGACCTAGCGTCGCGAGGGGCCGACGGGGCCACCATGTGGACTTGCTGTTGCGCGTGATGGCGGAGAGAGGGGGATTCGAACCCCCGAAGCGCGGTTTAGACGCTTACACACTTTCCAGGCGTGCTCCTTCAACCACTCGGACACCTCTCCGCTGGACCCGCCACGCCGCCGTCCCGGGCCGCGTTCAGGGCCGGCAATTCTACCTGCTCGTGCCACAATGGGCCATGTCCTACCTCGTCCTCGCCCGCAAGTGGCGCCCCCGGCGGTTCTCCGAGCTGGTCGGGCAGGAACACGTGGTCCGCGCCCTCACCAACGCCCTGGACAGCGGCCGCGTCCACCACGCCTTCCTGTTCACCGGCACCCGGGGCGTCGGCAAGACCACCATCGCCCGGATCTTCGCCAAGTCGCTGAACTGCGAGCGCGGCACTTCCAGTGAACCCTGCGGCGAGTGCGAGACCTGCCTGGCCATCGACGCCGGCCGCTACATCGACCTGCTGGAGATCGACGCGGCCTCCAACACCGGCGTGGACAACGTCCGCGACCTCATCGAGAACGCGCAGTACATGCCCTCGCGCGGGCGCTACAAGGTGTACCTCATCGACGAGGTGCACATGCTGTCCAAGCCGGCGTTCAATGCGCTGCTGAAGACGCTCGAGGAGCCGCCGGAGCACGTCAAGTTCCTGTTCGCGACCACCGATCCGGAGAAGCTGCTGGTGACGGTGCTGTCGCGCTGCCTGCAGTTCAACCTGAAGCGGCTGGACGAGGACCAGATCGCCGGGCAGGTGTCGAAGATCCTCGCGGCCGAGGGCATCGCCGCCGAGCCCGGCGCGGTGCGCCAGCTCGCGCGCGCGGCCGACGGCAGCCTGCGCGACGGCCTGTCGCTGCTCGACCAGGCAATCGCCTACACCGGCGTGGGCCAGGGCGCCGGCACGCTCGACGACGCCGCGGTCGCGGCGATGCTCGGCAGCGTCGACCGCACCCGCATCGGCGCGTTGCTGCAGGCGCTGGCGGACGGCGACGGGGCCGCGTTGCTGGCCGAGGTCGAGACGCTGGCCGGTTTCGCGCCGGACTGGGAAGGCGTGCTCGAGGCCTTCGCCGACGCGCTGCACAAGCTGCAGGTGCGGCAGCTCGTGCCCGCCGCGGAGCTCGACGCCGGCGGCCTGGACCTCGACGCGCTGGCCGCGGGCCTGCGGCCGGAACTGGTGCAGCTGTGGTACCAGATGGCGCTCAACGCGC
>DASWQG010000190.1:0-8129 GCA_036403775.1 Luteimonas sp. | reverse complement strand
CGGGATCGGCGCCCTGATCGGGCTGCTGTTCGGCCTCGCCGCCTTGCCGTCCGGGCGCGTGGTGCGCCATGGCGGCTGGGGCGGCTTCGGTGGCATGGGCGGCGGTGGTTTCGGCGGCGGCGGCTGGGGCGGCGGTGGCTTCGGCGGCGGCGGCTGGTCCGGTGGCGGCGGCATGAGCGGGGGCGGTGGCGCCTCCGGCGGCTGGTGAGGGCGCCGCGATGATCCGACGCCTGCTGCGCCACCTGTTCGCACCTTCCTCCGCGCACCTGTTCCCGCCCGGCACGCTGCAGCGCATCGCCGCGGCCGTCGCCGAGGGCGAGGCGCGTCATACCGGCGAGGTCTGCTTCGCCGTCGAATCGGCCTTGCCGCTGCGCGCGGTGTTCGCCGGTGTGTCGCCGCGCGCCGAGGCCGAGGCCGCGTTCGCGCGGCTGCGCGTCTGGGACACGGCGGCCAACAACGGCGTGCTGGTGTACCTGCTGCTGGCCGACCACCGGATCGAGATCGTCGCCGATCGCGGCCTCGCGGGCCGCGTCAGTGCCGACCAGTGGCGCGGCGTGTGCCAGGCGATGGAGGAACGCCTGCGCGCGGGGGACGCGGAGGGGGCGGCGGTGCAGGGCGTGGCCGCAGCCTCCGCGCTGCTGGCGGCGCATTTCCCGCGCATGCCCGGCGATGCCGCGGCCAACGAGTTGCCGGACCTGCCGCACCTGTCCTGAGCATCCATGCACAATAGGGCGGTCCCCCGATGGAGCCGCCGATGTCGCCCTGGTTGCACCGGATCGATCCGATCGCCGTCCAGTTCCCGGAATTCTCCGTCTTCGGCATGAGCTTCCATCCGGCCGTGCACTGGTACGGGCTGATGTACGCGCTGGGCTTCGCCGCGGCGTGGTGGCTGGGGCACCTGCGCATCCGCCAGGGACGCCTGCCCGGCGTCGGCGAGGCCGCCTTCGGCGACCTGCTGTTCTACGGCATGCTCGGCGTGATCCTCGGCGGCCGCCTGGGCTACATCCTGTTCTACGACCTGCCGACCTACCTGTCCGATCCGCTGCAGGTGTTCCGCATCTGGGAAGGCGGCATGAGCTTCCACGGCGGCCTGCTCGGCGTCTGCCTGGCCACGTGGTGGTGGGCGCGCCAGCATCGCCTGCACGTCTTCGACGTGATCGACTTCGTCGCGCCGCTGGTGCCGCCGGGCCTGGGCTTCGGCCGCCTCGGCAACTTCATCAACGCCGAACTGTGGGGCAAGTACACGGACGCGGCGTGGGGCGTGATCTTCCCCGCCGCGGAGGCGCCGTTGGCGCGGTTGCCGGCCGCGGAGTTGCAGGCGCAGTACGCCAGCGGCGCGCTGGACCGCTATGCGCGCCATCCCTCGCCGCTGTACCAGGCGCTGCTCGAGGGCGTGGTGATGTTCGCGGTGCTGTGGTGGTATTCCAGCCGACCGCGGCCGCGCTACGCCGTGGCCGGGATGTTCGCGCTGCTGTACGGCCTGTTCCGCTTCCTGGTCGAGTTCGTGCGCGTGCCCGACGCGCAGCTCGGCTACCTCGCGTTCGGCTGGCTGACCATGGGCCAGGTGCTGAGCCTGCCGCTCATCGCGCTGGGCATCACCTGGCTGTGGATGTCGCGGCGGGCGCCGACGCTGCGGCCGGTGGCGCCGTGAAGCAGTACCTCGACCTGCTGCGGCACGTGCTGGAGCACGGCGCGGACAAGGCCGATCGCACCGGCACCGGCACCCGCAGCGTGTTCGGCTGGCAGCTGCGCTTCGACCTGGCCGAAGGCTTCCCGCTGCTGACCACCAAGAAGCTGCACCTGCGCTCGATCGTGCACGAGCTGCTGTGGTTCATCCGCGGCGAGACCAACGTCGCCTACCTGCGCGAGCACAAGGTGTCGATCTGGGACGAATGGGCCGACGCTGACGGCGAACTCGGCCCGGTCTACGGCAAGCAATGGCGGCGCTGGGCCGGCGCCGACGGCCGGGAGATCGACCAGCTGCGCTGGGTGGTCGAGGAGATCCAGCGCAACCCCGATTCGCGCCGGCTGATCGTCAGCGCCTGGAACGTGGCGGACCTGCCGGCGATGGCGCTGATGCCCTGCCACACGCTGTTCCAGTTCTACGTGGCCGACGGCAAGCTCAGCTGCCAGCTCTACCAGCGCAGCGGCGACATCTTCCTCGGCGTGCCGTTCAACATCGCCAGCTACGCGCTGCTCACGCACATGGTCGCGCAGGCCTGCGGCCTGGGCGTCGGCGACTTCGTGCACACCCTGGGCGACGCGCACCTGTATTCGAACCACTTCGAGCAGGCGCGCGAGCAGCTGTCGCGCACGCCCGGTCCGCTGCCCACGCTGCGCCTGAATCCCGGCGTGCGCGACCTGTTCGCGTTCCGCTACGAGGACATCGCCATCGAAGGGTACGCGCCGCAGCCCGCGATCCGCGCGCCGGTGGCGGTGTGACCACGCTCAGCCTGCTGGCGGCGCTGGACCGCGCGCACGCGATCGGCAGGGACGGCGACCTGCCCTGGCACCTGCCCGACGACCTGCGCCGGTTCAAGGCGCTGACCCTGGGCAAGCCGGTGCTGATGGGCCGCAGGACCGCCGAATCCCTGCGCCGCGCGCTGCCCGGCCGCCGCAACCTCGTGCTGACGCGCTCGGGCCGCGTGCCGCACGAAGGCATGGAGGCGTTCGCCTCGCTCCCCGCCGCGCTGGACGCGCTGGCCGGGGTCCCGGAAGCCTGCGTCATCGGCGGCGGCGACGTGTTCGCCGAGACCCTGCCGCTGGCCGCGCGGATGCACCTCACCTGGGTGGACACGGAGGTCGCCGGCGCGGACGCGTTCTTCCCGTCGTTCGATCCCGGCCAGTGGCGGGTCGTGTCGCGCACCGCGCACGCGGCCGACGAGCGGCACGCCTTCGCGTTCGAGTTCGTCGACTACGAGCGGGCGTAGCGCGCCCGCGTTCAGCGGCGCGGCGGGCTCGCGGGCACGTCGCGCCCGGGCACCTGCACCACCCGCAGTTCCTCGCTGTCCAGCTGCAGCGCGGTGAGCTTGCCACCCCACACCGCGCCGGTGTCGATCGCGTGCACGCCGTGGCCGATGAACAGGCCGAGCGCCGACCAGTGCCCGCACACGATCTTCAGGTCGCGCGCCGCATGCCCCGGCACCGCGTACCACGGGTACAGCCCGGGTTCCTGCGTGCCGGGCGGGCCCTTGGCCTCGAAGCCGATGCGCCCGCGCGGCGTGCAGTACCGCAGCCGGGTGAACACGTTGATGATCGCGCGGTCGCGGTCGGGACCCTGGAGTCCCGGGGACCAGGCGGGCTTGTCGCCGTACATGTGCCGCAGCAGCTTGCGGTAGCCGTCGCCGCGCAGCTTCTGCTCGACTTCCGCCGCGTGCTTCAGCGCCAGCGCCGTGGTCCATTTCGGCGCCAGGCCGGCGTGCACCATCATCCAGCCCAGGGCACGGTCCGCGTGCACCAGCGGCTGGGTCCGCAGCCAGTCGAGCAGCTCGCGTGCGTCGGGCGCGAACAGCACGCGCTGCAGGTCCGGATTCACCTTGCGCTGCTCGTCCGGCGTGCGTTCGCCGATCGCCAGCAGCGACAGGTCGTGGTTGCCGAGCACGGTCACGCAATGCTCGCGCAGCGAATGCACCAGCCTCAGGGTTTCCAGCGATTCCCCGCCGCGGTTCACGAGGTCGCCACAGAACCACAGGCGGTCGCGCGCCGGGTCGAAGCGGATCCGCTCGAGCAGCCGCTGGGTGGGGCCGAGGCAGCCCTGCAGGTCTCCGATCGCCCAGATGCTCATGCTTCGGAGTGTAAGCGGTTCGCCAGTTGCACGAAGTCGAGGACCGACCACTGTTCGGCGCGCGCGCCGGGATCCAGTCCGGCGGCGACGATGGCCGCGGCGTCGGCGACGCCGGACAGCGCGTTGCGCAGCGTCTTGCGGCGCTGGCCGAACGCCGCGCGCACCACCGCCTCGAAGCGGCGCGCGTCGTCGATCCCGATCGATTCCGGCGGCCGCGGGACCAGCCGCACCACCGCCGAGTCGACCTTCGGCGCCGGGCGGAACGCGCCCGGGGGCACCGTGAACAACGGCGTCACCGTGCAATAGGCCTGAAGCATGACGCTCAGCCGGCCGTAGACCTTGCTGCCCGGGCCGGCCGCCATGCGCTCGACCACTTCCTTCTGCAGCATGAAATGCATGTCCCGGATCGCCGCGGCGTGGTCGAGCGCATGGAACAGGATCGGCGAGGACAGGTTGTAGGGGAGGTTGCCGACCAGGCGCAACTGGCCGCCCGCCGCGAGCGCGGTGAAATCCACGTCCAGCACGTTGGCGTTGAGCAGGGTGAGCTCGCCATGCGCGCGGGCCGCCGCCGCGAGCGGCACCAGCAGGTCGCGGTCGAATTCGATCGCGGTGATCGCGCCGTGGCGGTCGAGCAGCGGGAAGGTCAGCGCGCCCTGGCCGGGGCCGATCTCGACGATGCGGTCGCCCGGCCGCGGATCGATCGCCTGCACGATCCTGGCGATCACGCCGCGCTCGTGCAGGAAGTTCTGCCCGAGGTGCTTCTTCGCGCGCGGGTCGAACCCGTCGTCGCGGCTCATGGCGCCGCCGGGCGCCGGGCCAGGCGCGCGCAGGTCGCGATGGCGGCGAACAGGCTGGAGGGATCCGCGCGCCCCGTGCCGGCCAGGTCCAGCGCCGTGCCGTGGTCCACCGCGACGCGCGGATAGGGCAGCCCGAGGGTCAGGTTCACCGCCTGCTCGAAGCCGCTGTACTTGAGCACCGGCAGGCCCTGGTCGTGGTACATCGCCAGCACCGCGTCGACCGCGCGGAGTTTCGCCGGCAGGAACGCCGTGTCCGCGGGCAGCGGGCCCTCCAGCAACATGCCCTCGGCGCGCAGGGTTTCCAGCACCGGGGTAATGACCTCGATCTCCTCGCGGCCCAGATGCCCGTCCTCGCCGGCATGCGGGTTGAGCCCGAGCACGGCGATGCGCGGGTGTTCGATGCCGAAGTCGAGGCGCAGCGCGGCGTGCAGGATCCGCAGCGTGCGCGTGAGCGCGGGCGGCTGGATGGCGTCCGGGACCGCGCGCAGCGGCAGGTGGGTGGTCGCCAGCGCCACGCGGACGATGTCGTTGGCCAGCATCATCACCACCTCGCAGCCGGCCTGCGTGGCCAGCAACCCGGTGGTGCCGGTGTAGGCGATGCCGCCGGCGTTGATCGCGGCCTTGTGCAGTGGCCCGGTGACCATGCCGTCGAGCGCCCCGTCGAGGCAGGCGCGCCCGGCCGCTTCGAGCGCGGCGAGGGTGCTGCCGGCATTCGCGGCCAGGGGTTCGCCGAAGCGGGCGGCGCGCGCCGAAGGGAACTCGCGCAGGGGCAGTACGCCGGGTGCGCTGGCGGCCTCCCCGGGTGCGAGGACCAGGGGCAATCCCAGTGCATCGGCGGCGCGCCGCAAGGCGTCGCCATCGCCGTAAGCCACCAGTTGCGCGTCCCAGTCGCGCTGCGCGGCGCGCACGCACAACTCGGGGCCGACGCCGGCCGGCTCGCCCGGGACCAGCGCCAGCCGTGGCCTTGGCATGTCAGCCGCCGAGGCGGATGTCGACGTAGGCTTCGCCGCGCATCTCGCGCAGGAAGCGGTCCCACTCCTGCTCCAGCTTGCGCTGGCCGATGCTGTCGCGCACCTGCGCGCGGCGGTTGGCGTCCGCGCCCGGCGCCTGCCGGGCGCCTTCGCGCAGGACGATGTGCCAGCCTGCCTCGTCCTTGAACGGCGCGGACACCGCGCCGTCGGCGAGCGCCGCGACCTGCGCGCCGAGTTCGGCGCCGTTCGCATCCTGCACGAACCAGCCCAGGTCGCCGCCGCGCGCGGAGCTGGCCTTGTCGTCGGAATGCTCGCGCGCGAGCTCGGCGAAGTCGGCGCCGCCGGCGATCCGCGCGCGCAGCGTCTCCAGCTCCGCCTTGGCCGCGGCGTCCTCGCCGGTGACCAGGATGTGGCGCGCCTTGAACTCGGTGACCGTGCCGGCATTCGCGGCCTCGCGGGTCTCCACCAGCTGCAGCAGCTGGAAGCCGGTGGCGCCGCGGATCGGGCCGACCACCTGCCCGGGCTGCATCGTCGTGACCAGCTGCGCGAACGAGGGCGGGATTTCGTCCAGGTTGCGCCAGCCCAGGTCGCCGCCTTCCAGCGCGTTCGGGCTCTCCGAGTAGCGCACGGCGGCGGCGGCGAAATCGGTCTCGCCCGAATCGATCTTCGCCTTGACGTCCTCGACGCGGGCCTGCGCGCTGGCGATCTGCTCGGCCGTGGCGCCCTCGGGCACCGCGATGACAATGTGCGCCAGGTGGTACTGGGTGGTGTTGGACTGCGCGGCGAGCGCCGCGTCCACTTCGCCCTCGCTGACGCTGATGCGCGATTGCGCGAAGCTCTGGCGCAGGCGCTGCACCATGATCTCCTGGCGGACCGATTCGCGCAGGTCGGCCATGGTCATGCCGTCCTGGGCCAGCTGCGCGGCCATCTGCTCGAGGCTGAGGTTGTTCTGCGCGGCGATGCCGGCGATCGCCGAATCCAGCTGCTGGTCGTCGACGCTGACGCCGGCGCTTTCCGCCCGGGCGACCTGCAGGCGCATCAGCACCAGCCGCTCCAGCACCTGCCGCTCGAGGATGTCGCGCGGCGGCAGCTGGTCCATGCGTCCGGCGTACTGCCCGAGGATGTTGGCCAGCGCGCGGTCGAGCTCGCTGCGCAGGATCACGTCCTCGTCGACCACGGCGACGATCCGGTCCAGCGGCTGCAGCGCCTGCTGGGCGCGGGCGGCAGGGACGGGAACCGCCCAGGCGAGTCCGGCGATGGCGACGGCGAGGAGGCTGGCGAACAGTCGGTTCATGGCATCAGGTCGAGGGAGTCGTCTGCGCCATCGTCGTCCGAGGGCGGCACGAGGTAGAGGTCCTCGCGGTAATAACCGAGGATAGCACGGCGCAGGCGGCTCTCCGTGTCGGGGCCGGCCGAGCCCAGGCCCTTGAGTTCGACCTCGAACTGGATGGAATTGTTCAGGTCGCCCTCGCGGTTGTGCACGTAGCGACGGCCGACCAGGCGCACCGCCATGCAGCAGCTGTCCCACTGCAGGCCGGCGATGCCTTCCAGCAGCTGCTTGTCCTCGAGCGAGTGGTAATACCGCCCCACCACGCTCCACGACGGCGTCAGCGGATACAGGAAGTTGAGGTCCACCTGCTCGAGCACGTCGCGCCGGTAGCGGTACGACAGGTTGACCACGCCGGTGTCGCCGACCAGGTAGCGGGTGCGCACGCTGGCCAGGTCCTTGCGCCGGAACTTGGGATCCCACTGGTACGAGGCGCCCAGGCTCCAGCGGTCGTTCACCGCGTAGCTGGCATCGGCGACCCAGGCCGACTTGCCGCGCTCCACAGGCGTCTCGCCGGGCACCGTGACGCGGGATTCGTCGAAGTAGCGGATCTGGCCGACGCTGGCGGACAGCTTCTCGCGGCCGTCGGACTGGCGCAGCAGGCGGGTCGAGACCGCCAGCGTGAGCTGGTTGGCGTCGGTCTGGCGGTCGGCGCCGGTGTAACGGTTCTCGCGGAACAGCTGGCCCCAGCTGAAGGTGAGCGGGCGGGTGTCGAAGCGCGGCAGGCCGTCCTGGTCGCGATAGGGCACGCGCAGGTAGAACAGGCGCGGCTCCAGCGTCTGCAGGAAGTTCTCCCCGCCGATCCGCGTCTCGCGGTCGAAGAACAGGCCGCCGTCCAGCGAGGCGATCGGCAGGCTCCGGGTGGGGGCGTCGTCGCCCAGTTGCGCCGCCAGTGCGTCGTCGAGCCGGTAGCTGGTGTAGCGCCAGGACAGCTTCGGCGTCAGGAACCAGCTCGCACCCTGCAGCGGCATGCTCGCGTAGGGCTTGAGGTCGATCCGGCTGCCGCCCGGCTCCGCGGCGTGGTGGAAGCGCACCGCTTCGGCGTTGATGCCCGCACGGAACCAGGGCGCGAACGGCTGCTCCCAGTCGAGCCAGGCGCGCGGCAACCGATCGTGGGGCAGCGCGGTCTCGCTGAGGGTGTAGTCGGCCAGCTCGTTGTGGTCCGCCGCGATGCCGGCATTCCACCAGCGTCCGTCGCCATAGATGCCGAGCCGGCTGATCAGCGAGTACGGCGCGAGGCCGTCCACGTT
>DASWQG010000189.1:0-2022 GCA_036403775.1 Luteimonas sp. | reverse complement strand
CGGCACGCCCGACTGCTACCGCGACTCCCTGCGCAACGTCGCCAGCGCGACGCCGGAGGAAGTGCGCGCGGTCGCGAACAAGTGGCTGTCCAACCCCAGCCACACCTTCGTGGTCGAGCCGGGCGAGCGCACGCCGCTGGTGGAGGCCCCGGCGGAAAAGCCTGCGCCGTTCGAGCTGCCCGCGGTGGACGCGAAGTACACGACGACCGCCAGCGACGTCGACCGCAGCGCGGGCGTCCCGGTGGTCGACCGTTTCCCCGAGCTGAGCTTCCCCAAGCTGCAGCACGCCACCCTCGCCAACGGCAGCAAGCTGATCCTGGCCGAGCGACATGAGATCCCGGTGGTGCAGATGAGCTACGAGTTCGGCGGCGGCTACGCCTCGGACAAGGGCGGCAAGCTCGGCACCGCGGGCTTCGCGATGGGCATGCTCGACGAGGGCGCCGGCGACCTGGGCTCGCTCGAGTTCGCCGCGCGCAAGGAGGACCTGGGCGCCGAGCTCGGCGCGGGCGCCTCGCTCGATGGTTCCAGCGCCGAGCTGTCGGCGCTGAAGTCCAAGCTCGACGAGTCGGTGGAGCTGTTCGCCGACATGCTGCGCGCGCCGCGCTTCGAGCAGGCCGAGATCGACCGCGTCCGCGCGCAGTGGATCGCCGGCATCGCCCAGGAGAAGGCGCGCCCGAACACCGCCGCGCTGCGCGTGCTGCCGCCGCTGCTGTACGGCGGCGACCACGCCTACGGCATCCCGTTCACCGGCAGCGGCACCGAGGCGGCGATCGCCAGCCTCACCCGCGACGACCTGCTGGCCTACGCCAACACCTGGCTGCGCCCGGAGGACGCGACGGTGATCGTGGTCGGCGACACCACGCTCGGCGAGATCGTGCCGCTGCTCAATGCCCACTTCGGCGACTGGAAGGGCACCGGCGCGGCGCCGTCGGGCGTCGACATCGGCCAGGTCGAGCGTCCGGCGCAGCCGCGCGTGTTCCTGATCGACCAGCCGGGCGCCGTGCAGGCCAACATCTTCGCCGGCGAGCTGATGCCGTCGAGCAAGGACGAGGGCGCGGTGGTGCTGGAGATGGCCAACGAGGTGATCGGCGGCAGCTTCACCTCGCGGCTGAACATGAACCTGCGCGAGGACAAGCACTGGTCCTACGGCGCGCGTTCGATGCTGACCGCCGCCCAGGGCCAGCGCCCGTGGCTGGCCTTCGCGCCGGTGCAGATCGACAAGACCGCCGAGTCGCTGGCCGAGATGCAGCGCGAGATCAGCGAGTACGCCAGCGGCAAGACCCCGGCGACGCAGGCCGAGGTCGCCAAGGTGGTGGCCAACGAGCTGCGCAGCCAGCCGGGCGCCTACGAGACCGCCGGGCGGGTGATGAGCACCATCGGCGACATCGTCGAATACGACCGCCCGGACAACTGGGTGCAGGTGCGCAACGACATCATCCGCGGGCTGACGCCGGCGCAGGTCAACGCGGCGGCGAAGGCGATCGACGCCAACGCCCTGACCTGGGTGGTCGTCGGCGACCTGTCGAAGATCGAGGCGCCGATCCGGGCCATGGACCTCGGCGCGGTCACCGTGGTGGACGCGGACGGCAAGCCGGTCAAGTAGAGCCGACCCATGGTCGGCTGATCGACCGTTCAGACGCGCGGGACGAAAATCCCGCGCGTCATTCTTTTTCCGGAAGGGGAACCCGCATGCGCCTGCCGACCGTCCTGACTGTCCTGTCCGCCGTCACCCTCTCCTCCTGCACCTGGGTGCACATGGCCCCGGGCGCCAAGGCGGTCCGCGTGGTCGAGGCCGCGCCGGCCGGCTGCGAGGCGCGGGGCGAGGTCGAGGTCTCGGTCAAGGACAGCATCGGCTTCTACGAGCGCAACCGGCTGCGGGTGCGCGACGAGCTGGAGACGCTGGCCCGGAACGAGGCGCCCGGGCTGGGCGGCGACACCGTGCAGCCGCTGGACGGCTACGACGACGGCACCCAGCGCTACGCGGTGTGGCGCTGCGGCGGCTGAATCCCGGGCGCATGCCCG
>DASWQG010000188.1:0-8881 GCA_036403775.1 Luteimonas sp. | reverse complement strand
TGTCGAGTTCCGGATAGTGCCTGGGCTTGGTGCGCTCGTCGTCGAGGTCGGCGGCCCAGCGGACGAAATGCGCCACCGCGCGCGCGGGGCGATAGCAGTCGTGCAGGCGCAGGCGGTAGCCGTCGGCGCGCAGCGCCGTCTCCACGCGGGCCAGCGCGGCGGCGGCTTCGCGGCGCAGCAGGCAGCGCGGCGCCTCGTAGCCGTCCACGCGCGCGCCGACGAAGTTGTCGGTCCCGGCGTACTTCATGTCCTGGTCGATGTCGGGGACGAGCGCACGGATGTCCACGAGACCGGCTTCGGCCATCGACCGTGCCGGCGACAACGCGGGGCCGCAGTCGCCCGTGCGGGTGAAGGCGAGGTCCTCGTAGTCCGAGCTGAAGTCGCCGTCCGGGTCGAGCTTGGCCATGCGCAGCGTGCGCGCGTCGCCTTCGCCGGCGAAGTCCAGCCAGGCGTCGAGGTCCACGCCCGGATCGTCCCAGTGCACCATGTGCCGGCCGTCGATCGTGGCGACCGTGCCGTGCATCTTCGGCGACTTCGCCGAGCGCCATTCCACGCCCTCGCCCGCCGGGCAGATGCGGACCTCGCCGAACCACGGGTCGCGCCAGGTGCCGAGCCAGGGCGCCATCGCGGCCGCGGTCACCGGCACCCGGGTGGCGACGTCGGGGACGACGACCGTCGGTGTCGTCGTCACCGCGACGGGTTGCGCAGGGCGCGCGAGGTCGTCGGCGAAGTCGTCCACCGTGCGCGTGTCGGCGGGCCGGGGGAAGCGCTTCACCAGCGCCTCGCCGAGCACGGTGCGCGCGGCGCCGCCGTTGCCGTTGATCATGAACACGAAGCCGGAGCGGCGATCGGGCAGCAGCATCATCATCGAATACATGCCGCCGAGCGTGCCGGTGTGCGACACGGTGTATTCGCCATCCATGTCGGCGAGGCGGAAGCCGAAGGCATACGCGTAGAAGTGGGTGTTGTCCCAGCGGCGCTTGAGGCCGGAGATCGGCATTGGCGTGCGCGACTTCCACATCTCGGCGCGCTGCTCCGGGCCCAGCCAGCGCAGTTGCGCTTCCGTGGGCGCGAGCCAGTTGCGGGCCCAGGCCAGCATGTCGTCGAGGCTGCAGCGGATGCCGCCTGCCGGCGCCGAGGCGATCTCCGGCACGATCGGCGGATCCTCGCGCATCGGCTCGTTGCCGGTGTCCGACAGCCAGTGCGGCTGGGCGACGTTGCCGAGCGCCTCGCGGTCGAACTCGCCGACGACGCAACGTTGCAGCTCCAGTGGCTCGAACAGCTCGCGGCGCACGAGCGCCTCGTAGGGCGCGCCGCCGGCCGCGGCGGCGACCTGCCCCGCCACGACGTACAGCAGGTTGTCGTAGGCGTAGCCGGCGCGGAAGCCGTACGCCGGCTTGATGTAGCGCAGGCCGTGGACGATGTCGTCGCGGGTGAACAGGTTCGGTTCCGGCCACAGCATCAGGTCGCCGCCGCCCTCGGGCAGGCCGCTGTTGTGCACCAGCAGGTCGGCGACGGTCATGTTCCGGGTGACCCACGGGTCGTGCATCGCGAATCCCGGCAGGTGCTTCACCACCGGATCGTCCCAGGCGAGCTTGCCCTGCTGCACGAGCCGGGCCAGCACGGCGGCGGTCATCGCCTTGGAATTCGAGGCGATCTTGAACACGGTGGCAGTGTCCACCGGCTCGCCGGTGCCCGCCTCGGTGTCGCCGTAGCCGCGGGCGAAGACGACTTCGCCGTTCTCGATCACGCCGAGGGCCAGTCCGGGGAGCTGGTAGCGCTCGATCGTCGCGCGGGCGATGGCGTCGATCTCGCCAGGATCGACGGTGGCCGGCGGCGTCGCGGCCTGCGCCGCGCCGACCAGTGGGGCCGCGAGCAGGGCGAGCGCCAGGCCCCACCGGCCCAGGCACCGCTTCATGGCGTCGCGTCCGCGGCGTCGATGGCCGCCTGCCACACGCGCAGCAGGTTGCCGCCCCAGATCTTCGCGATGTCCTCGTCGCCGAAGCCGCGGCGGCGCAGTTCGGCGGTGACGTTCGGCGTCTCGCTGGCGTCCTGCCAGCCGGTGACCCCGCCGCCGCCGTCGAAGTCCGCGGCGATGCCGACGTGGTCGACGCCGGCGACCTCGACCATGTGCACGATGTGGTCGACGTAGTCGGCGACGGTCGCCAGCGGGTGCTCGCGCTCGATCGCGGCCATGCCCTCGACGTACGCGGGCAGGTCGCCGTGCTCGTCGCTGTCGAATTCGTCGAGGCCCAGCGCCTTCGCCAACCGCGCCTTCAACGCGTCCTCGGCGGCGACCCGGGCCGGATCGTCCTTCACGAACTGGTAGTAGGCGACCGCCTGCACCACCCCGCCCTTGTCGCCGATCGCGCGCAGCAGGTCGTCGGGCAGGTTGCGCGGCACGTCGACCACCGCGCGCGCGGACGAGTGCGAGCCGATGATCGGCGCGTTCGACAGCGCCAGCACGTCGCGCACGCAGTTGTCCGAAGCATGGGAGATGTCGATCATCATCCCCAGCGCATTGGCACGCGCCACCACCGCGCGGCCGAAGTCGCTGATGCCGGCGTCGCCGGGGCTGTTGAGCGCGGGCTCGCCGAGCTTCGCGTCCGGGTTGGCGCTGGAGCACAGGTCGTTGTTGCCGACGTGGGTCATGCCGACGTAGCGCGCGCCGCGGGCGTAGGCCGCGTCCAGCCGGGACAGGTCGTGGCCCAGGGAATACGCGTTCTCGATGCCGATCATCGCCGACAGCAGGCCGGCAGCGTGGTTGGCGCGCACCTGCGCCGGGGTGGACGCCAGGCGGATGCGATCGGGATACCGATCCACCATCATGTGGATCGCCGAGTACTTGCGCTCGGCCTTGGCCACCGCGTCGGCGTACCCTTCCGGGGTGAGCGGTCCCTGCCCGACGTAGACCACGAAGAAGGCGGCATCCAGGCCGCCGCGTTCCATCTTGCCGAGGTCCACCTGCAGCGGCGTGTCGGTGCCGACGTCGAAGCGGGGGTCGCGCATGTAGTCGAGCGGGATGTCGACGTGGGTGTCGAGGGTGAGCAGGTCGGGCGCGGGCGCGGCCGGCGGCTGGTGCGCGCACCCGCCGAGCAGCGCGGCCAGCGCCGCGCACAGGATGCCGCTGCGAAAATGCGTGCGGTTGTTCATGCCGTCCTCCAGTCGCCGGCCGGCTGTTCGCCGCCGATCATGTCGTCGTAGGTCTGCCGCCGGCGCACCACCGCGTAGCGGTCCCCGTCCACCAGCACCTCGGCCGCGAGCGGCCGCGAGTTGTAGGTGGAGGCCATGGAGGCACCATAGGCGCCGGCGCCCAGGATCGCCACCAGGTCCCCGGCCTCGCAGCGCGGCATCGGCCGGCCCAGTGCGAAAGTGTCGCCGGTCTCGCAGACCGGGCCGACCACGTCGTAGGCCACCGCTTCGCGGCCGCCGTTGTCACCCACCCGCACGATGTCGTGCCAGGCGTCGTACAGGCTGGGGCGCAGCAGGTCGTTCATCGCCGCGTCGAGCACCAGGAACCGGCGCTGCTCGCCGTCCTTGGTACGCAGCACGCGCGTGAGCAGCAGCCCCGCCTCGGCGACGAGGTAGCGGCCCGGTTCCAGCACGATGCGGCCGCCGAACTCGGCGAGCGCCTCGCGGATCTCGGCGACGTAGGCGACCGGATCCGGCGCCTGCTCGCCCTCGCGGTAGCGCACGCCCAGGCCACCACCGACGTCGATGCTGGCGATCGCGTGCCCCGCGGCCGCGAGCTCGCGCCAGAACGCACCGAGCCGCTGCAGGGCCAGGCGCATGGGCTCCAGCTGCAGGATCTGCGAGCCGATGTGCATGTGCAGGCCGTCCAGGCGCACCTGCGGCCAGTCGTCGCTGCGCGCGAACCAGGCGCGCGCCTCCTCGATGGACACCCCGAACTTGTTCTCGGACTTGCCGGTGGAGATCTTGGCGTGGGTCAGCGCGTCCACGTCGGGGTTGATCCGCACCGCCGCGTGCGCGAGGGCGCCGCGCGCGGAGGCGACCCGCTGCAGCAGGTCGAGTTCCTCGCGCGATTCGACGTTGAAGCGCGCCACGCCGGCGTCCAGGGCCTGCGCGATCTCCTCCCCGCTCTTGCCGACGCCGGAAAAGACGATCCGCTCCGGCGGAATGCCGGCCCGCAGGCTGCGCCACAGCTCCCCGCCGGAGACGATGTCGGCGCCGGCGCCGAGCCCGCCCATCAACTGCAGGACGGCCAGGGTGCTGTTGGCCTTCACCGCGTAGCAGACCAGCGCGTCTAGCCCGGCAAGCGCCGCCTGCAGGCCGAGCAGGCGTTCGCGGATCGACGCGGCGGAATAGACGTACAAGGGGGTGCCCTCGCGTTGCGCGAGGGCGTGGAGGTCGACGGCTTCGGATGCGTGCATGTTCAAGGCAAAAAAATGGCGGCCCGGGTCGCGGGCCGCCGAGGGGGTTTGCACTTCATCAGAAGTCGTAGGTCAGCACCAGTTGCATGTAGCGCGGCGACTGCCAGCCCTTGGCCTGGCCGAAGTACGGCATCTGGTTGCCGGGCGTGCTCTCGTAGCGGGTGTGCACGTTGACCGTCGTCTGGCTGTTGAGCAGGTTGTAGACCGCGAAGCGGGCCTTCAGGTCGCCCACCGGGACCGGGATCGTCCAGGTGACGTTGGCGCTGAGGTCCTTCACCCACGGCATCCGGCCGAACGCGCCCAGCGGCGAGTAGACCAGTTCGCGCGTGGTGTAGTCGCCGCAGTTCGCCACGCAGATCCAGCCCGAGCCGCCGCCGCTGAACTCGCCGGGGCCGCCGGCGCTGCGGTTGTCGTTCGGCCAGCGCACGCCGTAGGCCGAGATCGGGCCGCCGGAGTACGCCGAGAACGTGGCGCCGAACAGCCAGGCGTCGTTGAGCTGGTAGCTGCCGCGCAGCTTGATCTGGTGGCGATGGTCGTTGAACAGGACGCCGTAGCGCTCGTTCACCGCCGGATGGTCGTAGTACTGCACCAGGTTGGTGTCGTTGTAGCCGGTATCCGAGTTCACCGGGCCTTCGATGTTGCCCTCGGACTTGGACCAGATGTAGCTGGCGTTGAACGCCCACTTCTCGTCCCACGCGCGGTCGAGCTGGAACTCCACGGCCTTGTAGGTGCGCTTGGGCTTCTTGTAGCCCATGATCGCGCCGCTGCCCAGGGCCTTGTAGCCGTCCTCGGAGCTGTCGAAGGTCACCCAGTCGTTCGTGTCCGGGCACCACAGCGTGTTGGTCTCGCCCGGGTTGATGATCGGCCAGTCGCCCGAGTACCACGGGCAGCCCTCGACGTGGTTGATGCGCGCATCCTCCACCGCACGCGTCACCTCGCGGTAGGTCGCGTTGACGCCGTACGACCAGGCCTGGTTGATCGCGCGCTGGAAGCCGAGGATGTACTCGTCCTGGAAGACCTGCTTCAGGTCGCGGGCGACCGCGGTGCGGACGTCATCGGGAGCCGGCACGTTGCCGTCGGTGTTGACCGAGCCGATCTGCGCGCCGATGTCGGGCGCCAGGTAGGTCGCGCCGGTGACCGGGTCGGTCTGCTCGACCCAGCCGTCGAACACATAGTACGTGTGCTCGTCGGTGGTGCCGCCGCCGAAGTAGTCGGTCAGCTTGTTGGTCAGCGGGATGTAATAGCGGCCGGCGTTGCCGAAGACCTTGGTGGTGCCGTCGCCGTTCATGTCCCAGCTGAAGCCGAGGCGCGGCGAGATCATGTCGCTGAAATCGGCCTTGGCGAAGGTGGCGCCGGACGCCAGCTTGTTGTGGAACTTGTCGGCACGGATGCCCAGGTTCAGCAGCAGGTTCGGCGTGATGCTCCAGCTGTCCTCGATGTAGAACGCCTGGGCCTCGGTCGTGACCGGCGCGCCGGTGATGTAGCGGCGCGCGTCCACGTAGGCGGTGACGCCGTCGGGCACGTCGGCGCCGTTGGGCAGCTCGCGATCGGTCTCGTCCGCCGCGATGCCCTTGACGGTATAGCTCACGCCGTCGCCCGGATAGACGCGCGAGCTGTTGGAATCCATGATTTCCTGGTCCCAGCCGAAGCGCAGCAGGTGGTCGCCCAGCGTCCACTCGAAGTCCAGGCGCGTCGCCTCGCGCTTGTCGAAGCGGCTGCTGACGCTGCTGTTCGACGGATGGCAGCCTTCCTGCTCGGTCGCCGGCCCGAACAGGCGGGTGTACTCGCTGTCGCGGCTGACGATGCTGCAGCCGGCGTCCCACGGGCTGCCGGACAGCGCGCGGCGCTCGTTGACGCCGTACATCGCCTTGCCCATGAAGTTCTCGGTGAAGTGGCCGGTGTAGGTCAGCGACCAGTTGTCGCCGCCCGAGCCGGCGGTGGATTCACCGGTCGAATCGCCGAACTCGCCCGCGTCCCAGTCGTAGTCGTAGGCGGTGGTCGTCGAGTCGGCCTTGTCGGAGAAGGCGAGCAGTTCGACGAGGTGGTTGTCGTTGAGCTGCCAGTCGAGCTTGGTGCCCCAGAAGTCGTTGTCGCTGCTGGTCTTCCAGGCCTCGATGGTGTCGATGTCCTTCGATTCCGCGTCGCGCTTCTCGTACATCGCGAAGAAGAACAGGCGATCCTTCATGATCGGGCCCGAGGCCCAGACGTTCGCCTTGTAGAAGGAGCTGTCGTCGCGGCTGGTGCGGTCGCGTTCGTCGATCGTGCCGTCGTCGTGGAAATGGTCCTTCATGGACGAGTTCCAGGCCTCGGGCTCCATCGTCAGCTGGATGCCGCCATGGAACTCGTTGCCGCCCGAGCGGGTCACGGCGTTGATCACGCCGCCGGTGCTGCGGCCGAACTCGGCCGAATAGCCGCCGGTCTTGACCTGGAATTCCTCGTAGAAATTGAACGGCACCGACGAATACCCCTGGCGCCGGTACGGGTCGGTCACGTTCAGGCCGTTGATGTAGACCACGTTCTCGGCCACGGACGAGCCGCCGAAGCTCAGGCCGCCGAAGGTCGCGCCGGAGTTGATGACGCCGGGCGCCAGCAGCGCCACCGAACCCAGGCTCTGGTCCACCGGCAGGCGCGCGATTTCCTCGCGGGTGACGTTGGTCGCCGCCTCGGTCGAGCGCACGTCCACGCGGTTGACCACGCGGGAGCCGACCACCTGCACCGCGGCCAGGTCGACGGCGCCGCCGCTGGTCAGGTTCACCGTGGTGGTGCCGCCCAGGGAGACTTCGACCGCCACCGGCGCGCCGCTGCCCGACTTCAGGGTGTAGTCGCCGGGCGCCAGCTGCGCGATGCGATAGCTGCCGTCTGCGCCGACCGTCACCGTGCGGGAGGCGCCGGTCGCGGCGTTGGTGATCGTCACCTGCGTGCCGGCCTCCGCGCGGCCGGCGACCGCGCCGGTGACGCTCTGCGCCATCACCGGTGCGGCGAGCGACGAAAGGCAGACACCCATCGCCATGCAGAGTACGGACTTGCGCAAGTTGCGGGTGCTGCTTCTCATGGTCTCTCCCCGTTGGTGCTCTATGGTTGTGGCGTGGCTACGAAGTCGTAGTCCCACTGGTTGAAGTACAGGTTGCCGCCGCTCCACTCGGCCTCGCCGCGCTGCAGGTCGACCGTCTCGGAGCGGGAATGCGTTTTCGCCGGCACGAACGGCCGGCTGTAGTCGTCGTTGAAGGCGACGCGGTAGCCGTCCAGGCCGCCGAGGTAGAAGCCTGCGACGGAAGCATCGGCGTCGTCGAGCCTGCCGAAGGTCACGTCCATCGGCATCCAGCCGTAGGGGGCGATGTACAGCTGGCCCCAGTCGTGCAAATTCCAGTAATCCGTCGGCGCGAACATCATCCCCGACTGCCAGCGCGCGGGAATGCCGTTGAGCCGCAGCAGCGCGATCAGCAGCAGCGTCTGCTGGCCGCAGTCGGCGTGGCCGGCATGCAGCGCGTAATCGCTGATATTGGGGATGGTCGAGTACTCGCGCGCCCCGGCCCACGGGATCGCGTCGACCGCGGCGTAGAGCTTCTGCGCGATGCGCCAGGGGTGGGTCTCGTCGCCGACCACCTTGCGCGAGAACGCGCGCAGGTCGTCGGTGAACACCACGTGCGGCGCGCGCTCGGCGACGAAGGGCGCCAACTCGGGGGTGATGTCGGCGGGGACGACCTTCGCCGGATCCACCTCGAAGCGGCGGGCGCTGATGTCCAGGTCGTAGGTGACGGAGAATTCGGTCTTGCGGCCGGCGACCGCAGGCTGCTCGAAGTAGATGGTGCGCTGGAGCGTGTCGGCGGGCGCGACCACGTGCGTGGCGGGACTGCTGGCGACGTAGGCGATGCCGGACTGCTGCCCCGGGATCTCCCGTGGATACGGGATCCACGCCCGGATCGTCTCGCCGGCGGGCACCGCGTCGGCGTCGACGGTCAATGTCTGGGTGATGCGCCATCGCTTGGGCAGCACGCTATCGACGCCCTGCGCGCGCGCCGCGGCCACGACCTCGCGATGGTGCGGATGCACGGACTCGAGCGGGCTCTCCACGAACGGCTTCGGATCGGCGCGTCGCGCGCGCGCTTCGGCGCTGATCCGGAACAGGTTGGAGGCGGTGCGGTTGAAATAGCGCCGCTCGCCGTCGAGTTCCATCCACTCGAACAGGCCGGCGGCGTCCCAGCGGTCGAACTCGGCCTGGGTCAGGTCCGGGATCTGCCGGCGCACGCGCTCGAACACCTGCTCGCGCGACTGGTCGAAGTCCAGCGCGATGCGGCGCATGCGCTCGGCCTCGTCGAGCACCGTGGGATCGCGCACCGCCGCCGCGGACCCGGTGCCGGCCGCGGCCCCCGCGGCGTCCGGCGCCGTCATCACCACCGGAGCTGCGAGGCCGCGGCCTGCCAGTGCGAGCAGCAACAGCGGCACGCACCGGACCCAACGGCGCTGCCGCACCGTCGGCACCAAGACCGAGA
>DASWQG010000187.1:0-2426 GCA_036403775.1 Luteimonas sp. | reverse complement strand
CTCGGCGCGGTACTCGTGCGTCTGCGGATCGGGCCGGTAGCGCCGCGCGGCGTAGCCTTCGACCACCGCCGCGTTGTCGCTGTACGCCGTCAGCGTGTGCTCGGGCGTGGCGATGTGGGTCTGCTTGATCATCCGGAACAGCGACAGCGGCTGGCCGTTGGCCTGCAGCTGCTCGCGACCGTCGATGGTCCAGCTCGCGTTGAAGATCTTGTGCCGGCAGTGCTCCGAGTTCGCCTGCGCGAACATCATCAGTTCGACATCGCTGGGATCGCGGCCGAGCCCGGCGAAACGCGTGCGCAGGTACTCGATCTCGTCCTCGGCCAGGGCGAGCCCGAGGCGGGTGTTGGCGGCCTCGAGTGCGTCCAGCGGGATCCGCTCCACGCCGCCGCGCGCCGGCGTGGCGAACAGCGCCGCGCCCTGCCCCGCGTCGTCCAGCAGCGACTGCGTCATCGGATCGTGCAGCAGGCCGACGACGGCGGCCTGCAACGCCGCGTCGGCGGGCCAGCCGGCCAGGTCGTAGCGGATGCCGCGCTCCACCCGCCTCACCGGCAACGAGGCCCCGTGCAGCAGCTCGGTCGCCTTGCTCGCCCAGGGCGAGATCGTGCCCAGCCGCGGCACCGCGAAGCGGGAGCAGGCGCCTTCGGCCAGCGGCTGGCGGTGGTCGGCCACCTGGAGGATGCGCTGCAGGGCCTGCGCGTCGGGCGCCGCGCCGGGTTCGGGCTCGACCCAGTAGGTGAACCAGGCGCCGAGCAGGCGCAGTTCGGGGGCGATGGCGGAAAGGCGCGCTTGCAACCGCTCGCGGCGGAACGGCGACAGGGCCGGGAGGCCCTCGAGGACGATCATGTCCGGCGGATACCGTGGCTAACGGGCCGCCATTGTACCTAGGGGCTGCCGGTGGCGGTGCTGGCGACCGGGGTGGCGCCGCCGGCCAGGGCGTCGAGCGCCTTGCGCAACTGGTCGGGCGGCAGGTAGCCGCCCAGCGCGGTGCCGTCCGGGGCCAGGATCAGCGGCGTGCCGGTGAGGCCCATGCGCTGACCGAGGCGGAACTGCATCGCCACCGGATTGGTGCAGTCGCGGGTCGGGATCGGGCGGTCGTTCTTGGCGTCGGTCAGGGCCTGCTTCGGATCCGCCGCGCACCAGACCGACACCATCTTGCGGAAGTCCTCGCTGCCCAGGCCCATGCGCGGGAAGGCCACGTACTCCACGGCGATGCCCTGGGCGTTGATCTGCGCGATCTCGCCGTGCAGCTTGCGGCAGTAGCCGCACTCGACGTCGGTGAACACGGTGACGGTGTACTTCGGATCCTTCGGGGCGAAGACGATGCGGTCCTTGGCCGGGATGTCGCGCATCAGCTCGACGCGCAGGTCCTTCATCGCCTCCTCGCCCAGGTCCTTGCGCGCGGCGATGTCGTAGGCGGCGCCCTGCAGCAGGTACTTGCCGTCGTCGCTGACGTAGATGACCTGGCCCGAGACGATCGCGGCCTGGAACCCCGGGATCGCCGCATCCTCGATGCGCTCGATCGGCATGTTCGGGTCCAGCGAGCGCAGCGCCTCGCGGGCACGGGCCGCGGGCGTCCCGGTCGCGACCTTGGCGCCGGATGCGGCGGTGGTCGCGGCCTTCGCGCCAGACGGGTTGGCATTGGCGGCGGGGGTGGCGCCGTCGCCCGCGCAGGCGGACAGGCTGAACCCGGCGAGGACAAGGAACAGGAGGGTCTTCATGGCCCCGATTGTCGCACGCGGCTTCCTGCGGGCGGCTGAAGGGTGGCCGCCGTTCATCCGCGCGGATGGTGCCGCTGGTGCAGCCGCTTGAGTTGTTCGCGGGCGACCAGGGTGTAGATCTGGGTGGTGGACAGCGAGCTGTGGCCCAGCAGCATCTGCAGGGTGCGCAGGTCGGCGCCATGGTTGAGCAGGTGGGTCGCGAAACTGTGGCGTAGGCCGTGCGGGCTGATCCGCGCGGGATCGATGCCGGCGGCGGCGGCGTATCGCTTCACCAGCGTCCAGAACTGTTGCCGGCTGGGCGCCTGGCCCCCGGCGTTGACGAACAGCGATGGCACCGCGTGCTTGCCGGCGAGTGGCGGCCGCGCCTCATCAAGGTAGCGGCGCAGCCAGTGCTGGGCCTCCTCGCCCAGCGGCACCAGCCGCTCGCGCCCGCCCTTGCCGACGACGCGCAGCGCGCCCTGGCGCAGGTTGAGCGCCGTGGCCGGCAGGCCGACCAGCTCGCTGACGCGCAGCCCGCAGGCGTACATCAACTCGAGCATGGCGCGGTCGCGCAGGCCAGCGGGGGTCGCCACGTCCGGCGCCGCCAGCAGCGCCTCGACCTGCGCCTCGGGCAGCGCCTTGGGCAGCGAGCGCGGCAACCGTGGCGGTTCCAGCAGCGCGGTCGGATCGTCCTGGCGCAGGCCGCGGCGCAGGGCGTGGGCGTAGAAC
>DASWQG010000186.1:0-2437 GCA_036403775.1 Luteimonas sp. | reverse complement strand
TCGTTCAACGGCAGCCGCTTCGATGATGCCGGCGAAGTGCATGCGCGGATCGCCGCCGACCTCGCGCGCGCGGCTGGCGGCGAGGTGGCGGTCGCGGCCGGCGTGCCGGCGGCGGGCGAAGCGGGCGACGGGACCTCGATCGACGCGCTGGACGTGGAGATCGCGCATTACGGGCCGCCGGACGCGAGCCTGCTCTCGGCCGATGCCGACACGCCGGCGGACGAACTGCTGCGCTCGGACCTTCTGAAATCCAACTGCCCGGTGACCGGCCAGCCGGACTGGGCCAGCGTGCGCATCGCCTACCAGGGCCCGCGCGTCGACCGCGCTGGCCTGCTGCGCTACCTCGTCTCCTTCCGCGATCACTGCGAGTTCCACGAGCAGTGCGTCGAGCGGATCTTCGTCGACCTGATGGCCCACTGCCGCCCCGCGCGACTGTCGGTCGAGGCGCGCTACACCCGGCGCGGCGGCCTGGACATCAATCCCTGGCGCGCCACGCCCGGTTGCGCGCCGCCCGCGCCGGGCCGCGACCTGCGCCAGTAGTCGCCGCATCCACGCGGCGTGGACGCGGCCGCGACCCGGGTTTCACGCGGCCCGTGTGACGCTGCGCCGGTCCATGAATGCAGGAGACCCGCGATGGCGAACCGGACCACCGGCGACAACGACCGCCTGTCCCTGCGGCCCAGCCGCAGCGCAGGCGCCCCGGATTTCTCCAACGTCCGCAGCGGCGACGGGAAGCCGGATTTCTCCAACGTGCGCGGCAGCACCGACACCGTGCCGGCCGACGGCGCGGAACGCACCTACACGGTGCAGTCGGGCGACACCCTGTCGGAGATCGCGCAGCGCCACTACGGCCGCGCCAGCGCCTGGCACCAGGTGTTCGACGCCAACCGCGACCAGCTCGACGACCCCGATCTGATCCGCCCGGGCCAGGTCCTGCGCCTGCCCGACATCCACGACTGATCGCCCACACGGAGGTTCCCCCATGATCCGCACGCTTCCTTCCACGACCCTGGTCGCGGCGCTGGCCGCCGCGCTCGCGCTCGCCGGCTGCAACCGCGCCGACGACACCAACGATGCGGCCGTCGAGACCACCACGCCGCCTGCCGCCACCACCCCGGCCGACACCACGATGCCGCCGGCGACGACCGACACGACCGGCACCAACACCACCGACTCGGGCTTGACCATCACCTCGGTCGACCTCGGCTCGGCGGTGGGCGACGACAACCGCATCAGCGTCCCGACGACCACCTTCGCCGGCAACGACACCATCCACGCCTCGGTCGTCACCGACGGCACCACCGAAGGCACGCTGGTGGCGACCTGGACCTTCCAGGACGGGCAGGTGGTCGACACCCAGGAGAAGGTGGTCCCGGCCGGTCCGCAGGTGACCGACTTCAGCATCACCAAGCCGGACGGCTGGCCGGCCGGCAACTACACGCTGCAGGTCTCCAAGGACGGCATGGTCCTGCAGACCCGCGAGTTCAAGGTCGGCTGATCGCCACCCATTCGTGGGAGCGGCGCGAGCCGCGACGGGAAGGGCGCCGCGAGGCGCCCTTCCTTTTTGCCCGGCCACCCGGTGACGCGCGACAATGCCCGCTTCCCCGCCGCGAGCCCGACGATGACCGACGCCTCCACGATCCTCTACACGCTCACCGACGAAGCGCCGCTGCTGGCGACGCAGTCGCTGCTGCCGGTGGTCGCCGCCTACGCGCGCACCGCGGGCATCTCGGTGGAGACGCGCGACATCTCGCTCTCCGGCCGCCTCCTCGCCCAGTTCCCGGAGGCGTTGCGCGAGGAGCAACGCGTCGGTGACGACCTCGCCGCGCTCGGCCGCCTGGCGACCACGCCGGAAGCCAACATCATCAAGCTGCCGAACATCAGCGCCTCGGTGCCGCAGCTCAAGGCCGCGATCGCCGAACTGCAGGCGCAGGGCTATGCGCTGCCGGACTACCCCGACGAGCCGGCGAACGACGCCGAGCGCGAGGCCAAGGCGCGCTACGACAAGGTCAAGGGCAGCGCGGTGAACCCGGTGCTGCGCGAGGGCAACTCCGACCGCCGCGCGCCGGCCTCGGTGAAGCAATACGCGCGCAAGCACCCGCACCGGATGGGCGCCTGGTCGCCGGACTCGCGCACCCATGTCGCGCACATGGCGGAGGACGACTTCTACGGCAGCGAGCGCTCGACCACGGTGGAAGCCGCCACCAAGGTGCGGATCGAGTTCGAGGGCGCCGACGGCACCCGTTCGGTGCTCAAGGACGCGTTCGCGCTGCAGGCGGGCGAGGTGATCGACGCGGCGGCGATGCGCCTGCACGCGCTGGCCCGCTTCCTCGACGCGCAGATCGCCGACGCCCGGGACCGCGACGTGCTGTTCTCGCTGCACCTCAAGGCGACGATGATGAAGGTCTCCGACCCGATCATGTTCGGCGTCGCGGTG
>DASWQG010000185.1:0-2246 GCA_036403775.1 Luteimonas sp. | reverse complement strand
GCGCGACCTCGGCAACACCGTGATCGTGGTCGAGCACGACGAGGACGCGATCCGCCTGGCCGACCACATCGTGGACATCGGCCCGGGCGCCGGCGTGCACGGCGGCGAGGTCGTGGCCGAGGGCGGCTACGAGCAGGTGCTGAAGGCGCCGCGCTCGGTCACCGGCCAGTTCCTCGGCGGAAAGCGCCGGATCGAGGTCCCGCGCGAGCGCCACAAGCCGAACCGCAAGATGGTGCTGAAGCTGCTCGGCGCCAGCGGCAACAACCTCAAGGACGTGGACCTGGAGATCCCCGCGGGACTGTTCACCGCCGTGACCGGCGTCTCCGGCTCGGGCAAGTCCACGCTGATCAACGACACGCTGTACGCGCTCGCCGCCAACGAGATCAACGGCGCCTCGCACAAGCCCGCACCGTACCGGGCGATCGAGGGGCTGGACCTGTTCGACAAGGTGGTGGACATCGACCAGTCGCCGATCGGGCGCACGCCGCGCTCGAACCCGGCCACGTACACGGGCCTGTTCACGCCGTTGCGCGAACTGTTCGCGCAGGTACCCGAGGCCCGCGCCCGCGGCTACGCGGCCGGGCGCTTCAGCTTCAACGTCCGCGGCGGGCGCTGCGAGGCCTGCCAGGGCGACGGCCTGATCAAGGTGGAGATGCACTTCCTGCCGGACGTCTACGTGCCCTGCGACGTCTGCCACGGCAAGCGCTACAACCGCGAGACGCTGGAGATCCTCTACAAGGGCTACAGCATCCACGACGTGCTGGAGATGACCGTCGAGGACGCGCTGGCGCTGTTCCAGCCGGTGCCGTCGATCGCGCGCAAGCTGGAGACGCTGGTGGACGTCGGCCTGGGCTACGTCAAGCTCGGCCAGAGCGCGACCACGCTGTCCGGCGGCGAGGCGCAGCGCGTCAAGCTGTCCAAGGAGCTCTCGCGCCGCGACACCGGGCGCACCCTGTACATCCTCGACGAGCCGACCACCGGCCTGCACTTCCACGACATCGAGCACCTCCTTGCAGTGCTGCACAAGCTGCGCGACGAGGGCAACACGATCGTCGTGATCGAGCACAACCTGGACGTGATCAAGACCGCGGACTGGGTCGTGGACCTGGGCCCGGAAGGCGGCCATCGCGGCGGGCAGGTCATCGCCACCGGCACGCCGGAGGACGTCGCGCGCGAACCGGCCTCGCATACCGGCCAGTTCCTGGCGCGCACGCTCGGCCTGGAAGGCAAGGCCCCCGGGAAAAGGAAATCGGCGGCATGAACGACGCCCCGAGCCCACGGCCGCTGTTCCGGCACGAACTCGAGCCGCGCTGGCGCGACCTCGACGCGTTCAACCACGTCAACAATTCGAACTTCCTCACCTACCTGGAGGAAGCGCGGATCCAGTGGTTCGCGAGCCTGCGCAGGCCGTGGGTCACGGACGACTTCGCGCCGCTGCTGGCCGCCGTGCAGATCAACTACCGGCGCCCGGTGCCCTACCCGTCGCGCCTGGCCATCGAGCTGTTCGCGGACAAGGTCGGCACCACCAGCGTCACGCTCGGGCATCGCATCCGCGACGCCGCGAGCGGCGAACTGCACGCCGACGGCCATGTGGTGATGGTCTGGATCGATCGCGCCAGCGGCAAGCCCATTGCCCTGCCCGACGCCATCCGCGCGCTTACGGCATCGCCTTCGGCCCCATCACCCTGAACTGGCCGTCCACGGCGCGGCCGTCGGCCAGGGTGAAGCGGATCCCGACCCGGTCGCCATCGCGCAACGCGCGCCGGGGCTGCATCAGCATCAGGTGCATGCCGCCGGGCTGCATCACCGCGGTCGCGCCGGCGGCGATGGGCCATTCGCGCACGGGGCGCATGCGGCTGATGCCGTTTTCCACGACGGTGGCGTGCACGGTGACTTCGGCGAACGTGTCGCTCGAGGCGGAGACGACCACCACGGGGCGGTCGCAGGGATTGGCGATGCGCGCGTAGGCGGCGAGCATCGGCAAGTCGGCCGGCGGCTTGCGGATCCAGCCGCCTTCCACGACCGGACTGCATTCCCCCGCGCAGCCGGCCAGCGGCACGGCGCACAGCAGCAACGCGAGGGGCCAGGACAGGGCACGTGGCAGGGCCATGCGCCTATGATACCGGCAAGCCCTCGCTGGAGCCGCCGATGCCCCCGATGACGCGCACGCTGCCGCTGCTGCTGCTCGCCTTCACCGTCGCCGCGTGCACGCGCGACAAGTCGCCGGAGCCCGCATTGCCGGCGCC
>DASWQG010000184.1:0-4503 GCA_036403775.1 Luteimonas sp. | reverse complement strand
ACGGCGTCGCGGCCCTCGCGCAGCATCAGCGCGTAGGACAGGTTGTTGATGTCCTCGCTGGTGCAGGCGAAGTGCACGAACTCCAGCGCCGGCGCCAGCGCGGCGTCGCCCTGCAGCCGCTCCTTGATGAAGTACTCGACCGCCTTGACGTCGTGGTTGGTGGTCCGCTCGATCTCCTTGACCCGCGCGGCGTCGGCGGGGGAGAAGCGCTCGGCCAGCGCGCGCAGGCGTCCGGCCTCGTCGGCGGCGAACGGCGCGAGCTCGGGGATGCCGGGCTCGGCGGCGAGCGCCAGCAGCCACTCGATCTCGACGCGCACGCGCGCATGGATCAGCCCGTACTCCGAGAACACCCGCCGCAGCGGGTCGGCCTTGGCGGCGTAGCGGCCGTCGAGCGGGGAGAGGGCGAGCAGCTGGGCGTCGGGCATGGCGGGTCGCGGCGCGGTGGGAACGCGTGATTCTATCGCGCGGGGGTATCCTCCGAGGCCCGGGCGACGCCCGTGGTTCCAGGAGGACCGGCATGGCCAAGGCGCGCTTCCGCACCGAGCACGACAGCATGGGCGAGCTGGAGGTCCCCGCCGACGCCCTGTGGGGCGCGCAGACGCAGCGCGCCGTGCAGAACTTCCCGGTGTCGGGCCGGCCGATGCCGCGCGACTTCATCCGCGCGCTGGGCCTGGTCAAGGCGGCGGCCGCGGAGGTCAACGGCGGGCTCGGCCTGCTGCCCGCGACACGCGCGAAGGCGATCCGCGCGGCCGCGCTCGAGGTCGCCGCCGGCGAACACGACGCGCAGTTCCCGATCGACGTCTACCAGACCGGCTCGGGCACCTCGAGCAACATGAACGCCAACGAGGTCATCGCCACGCTCGCCAGCCGTGCCGGCGGCCGCCGCGTGCATCCCAACGACGACGTCAACCTGGGCCAGAGCTCGAACGACGTCATCCCCACCGCGATCCGCGTGTCCGCGCAACTGGCCGTGGTCGAGGACCTGCTGCCGGCGCTCAGGCACCTGCGGCGCACCATCGAGCGCCGCGCCCGTTCGCTCTCCCGGGTGACCAAGACCGGCCGCACCCACCTGATGGACGCGATGCCGCTGACCTTCGCGCAGGAGTTCGGCGCCTGGGCGGCGCAGCTGGCGTCCGCGCAGGCGCGGATCGAGGATGCGCTCAAGCGCTTGCGCCGGCTGCCGATCGGCGGCACCGCCATCGGCACCGGGATCAACGCCGATCCGCGCTTCGGCAAGGCGATGGCGCGCGCGCTCTCCGCCCTGTCGGGCACCAGGTTCGAGTCCGCGGCCAACCGCTTCGAGGGCCTGGCCGCGCAGGACGACGCGGTCGAACTGTCCGGACAGCTCAACGCGCTCGCCGTGGCGCTGACCAAGATCAGCAACGACCTGCGCTGGATGAATTCCGGCCCGCTCGCCGGCCTGGGCGAAATCGAGCTGCCGGCGCTGCAGCCGGGCTCCTCGATCATGCCGGGGAAGGTCAACCCGGTGATCCCGGAGGCCACGTGCATGGCCTGCGCCCAGGTCATGGGCTACCACGCGGCAATCACCATCGCCGGCGCCAGCGGCAACTTCCAGCTCAACGTGATGCTGCCGCTGATCGGCAACGACCTGCTGGACGGCATCGGCCTGTTGTCGAACAGCATGCGGCTGCTCGCCGACCGCTGCATTGCCGGGCTGGAGGTGCGCCGCGACCGTGTTGCCGCCGCGCTCGGCCGCAATCCGATCCTGGTCACCGCGCTCAACCCGATCATCGGCTACGAAAAGGCGGCCGCGATCGCGAAGCGGGCCTATCGCGAGGGCAGGCCGGTGCTCGACGTGGCGGTGGAGGACAGCGGCCTGGAGGCCGCCGAGTTGCGCCGGCTGCTCGACCCCGCCGCGTTGGCCCGCGGCGGGATCATGGGCTGACTCAGGCGCTGGGCCGGTCGTCCTCGAGGTCGGCCAGGCAGTCGTCCACGTCCTCGCGGGTCATCGTCGCGTAAGGCTGGAACGCGGGCAGCGACGCGGCCAGCGCGTCCTGCGCCGCGAGCAGCGCGGGCAGCTGCGTGCAGATCACCTTCGCCTCCTGCTTCAGCTTGTCCGCCTCGGCTTCGACGCGCTGTTCCATGGCCTTGGTGTCGCCGCCGAAGATCGCGCCGATCGCCTCGCCGACGGCCTTGCCGGCCAGGTCGGCGCCCTTGCTGCCGATCGCCAGCCCGGTGTCGGCGACCTTGAGGACCTCCGTGCGGTAGGCGAGCAGCAAGCGGCGCTGGTCCGGCGTGACGTCCACGGCCTTGCCCTCGACCAGCAGGTCGCCCTGCGGCGTGATCTCGGCGCGCGGCCGCGTGCCGTCGGCCGCGTTGTCGGACTTGAACTTCCAGCCGCCGACCGAGACGTCGACCCGGTGGTCGCCGCTGATCACCAGGTTGCCCTCGTGCAGTTCCTTGCGGGCGTCGGCGATGCCCTTGTCGATGGCGCTGGCGATGAAGCCGCGCGATTCGCCGGCGTTGTCGCCCGCTTCCGTGGCGGAGGCCGCGGCCTGGTCGGCGGCGGGGCGGTTGCAGCCCGCCAGCGCCGCGGTGGCGGCGAGGGCGATGGCGAGGGTGGTGGTTCGAAGGGGCTTCATGGGGACTCCTTGGCGGCCGGGATCAACGCGACGCGAATTCCCGCCGCATGTCGTGCTCGCATTCCTCGATGTCGCGGCGCTCGAGCGTGGCGTACGGGCGGAAGGCGGGGAGGCTGGCCGACAGCCGCTGCTGCGACGCCATCAGCGCCGGCAGCTCGCGGCAGATCGAGAGCACCATCGGCTGGATCTTCTGCTCGACGACGCGCTCCACCTTCGACTCCATCCGTCCGCTCAGCGCATTGAACAGGATCGAGAAGAAGTTGTCGCCGACCGCGTCGAGGGCCGCGTCGGCGGCCTCCTGCCCGGCCTCGATGCCGGTCAGGGCGATGGCGACGACCTGCCGGCGGTAGGCCAGCAACTGCGCGCGCTGCGCCGCGTCGATGTCCTGCGCCTTGCCTTCGACGATGAAGTCGCCACGGGCGGTGATCGCGGCCTCGGGCAGCGCGGCCTTGCGCTTGCCGTGCCTGCCGAACCGCAGGTTGTTGTCCAGGCGCAGGTCCTCGGTCATCAGTTCCTTGCGCGCCTTGGCCAGCTCGACGCGCACCTCGGTGCGCGCATCGGCCAGTTCCTGCCGGATTTCCTCCGACACCGACTGGTCGGCGGGGCCGGCCTGCGCCGCCAGCGGCAGCGACAGGCACAGGGCGAGCGAGGCGGCGAGGAGTCGTGGAGTCTTCATCGTCGGATCCTTGGTCGTGTGGGTTTCGCGGGCGGGTTCAGTTGTCGTCGCGCCAGCGGCGCAGGCGGACCGCGCCGTAGATCAGGGCCGCGCCGATCGCCGCGCCGATCCACAGGTCGGCGGTGCCGGCGAGCGCCCAGTTCTGCGCCGCGCTGACCACGTTGGCCAGGTCCTCCGGCCCGTGGACGCTGCCGTTGTCCAGGTCGATCCGCGACAGCCAGCTGCCGGGGAAGACGCTGAGCAGGCCGCGGAACGCGATCGCGTACCACATCGGCTCGACGTCGAAGTCGAAGCCCAGCACCGTCTTGGTGAAGGAGACCAGCGCGCAGCCCAGGACCGGGATCAGCACCGCCCACAGGAAGGGCTTGGAGCGCGCGGCGGCGGAGCAGAACATCAGCCAGCCGACCGTCGGCAGCGCCCACAGCGCGTACAGCGGCACCATCGCGACCATGTTGGCGACGATCCGGAACGGATGGGAGTGCAGCAGCACGCCGCTCGCGCCGGGCACGCCGTTCACCGTGGTGGTGAGGGCGGTGACCACCCAGAACGAGAGTCCGACCAGCACGCCGATGGCCAGGGCCAGCAGCGGGGCCAGGGCCAGCGCCCAGGCGGCCTTGGAAGCGACGGTGGAAGCGTCCGAGACCGGCAGCGATTTCCAGAACAGCACGCTGCGGTCCTTGCGGTCGTCGTACAGGCAGCCGAGGCAGTAGAAGAAGACCACGATGCCGAGCACGAACAGTGCGATGCCGATGCCGCCGAGCAGGGCCATGTCGCCGGCGACGCCCAGGGCCTTGCCGATGTCCTCGAGCGAGGCGCCGTCCAGCCGCAGGTCGTTGCCGTAGCGGTGCTTGACCACGCTGGCGCCGATCGCCGCGAGGACGGTGAACAGCAGCGCGATGCCGCCGGCGATCGCGGGCGCCCAGAGGAAGCCGCCCTTGTGCTCCCAGAACTCGCGCCTGAGCAGCAGCGGGAACTTGTGGGTGGGGTGCGAGACAGTGTTCATGCGTAGGTTCCCTTCATCGTGGCGACGAACAGATCGGCCAGGCCGGGGGTGCGGGTCTCGCCGAAGGCGGCGAGCTGCGCTTGCGGGACGTTGTCGAACAGCATCACGGTCTTGCCGAAGGGCAGGGCGCGTTCGTCGATCGGGTTCAGCGCGCGGGCGGCCTGCTGCTTGTCGGCGTCGACCAGCACCTCGACGTAGCGCGCGCCCACCTCGTCCATCGG
>DASWQG010000183.1:0-3484 GCA_036403775.1 Luteimonas sp. | reverse complement strand
GCCGCCGCGGACTGCGGCCGCGACGTGAATGGCACCGGCCGGCGCTCGGCCAGCGCCGTCCGCGGCACGGCCGCGCGCGTGCCGGACCCGACCCGCGCCTGCACGAGGCCTTCCGCACGCAGCTGCTCGTACGCGGCCAGCACCGTATTGCGGGACAGGCCGAGGTCCCGGGCCAGTTGCCGCGTCGGCGGCAAGCGTCCGCGGGCGCCGAAGCAGCCGTCCGCCAACGCCTGCTTGAGCGCGCGGGTGAGCTGCGCGTGCCGCGGGCCCTGGCCGTCGAGCTGGAGTGTCACCGCCATGTCCATGGGTCCATTGCGGCCCATCCCGGGGGACCGGCACCAGTGCCAATCGTGCCTTCCCCGAGGGTACCAAATGCCGTTTGGACCCCGCGGCCGTGCAGCGATTGGCGCTCGTGCGTCGCCCGCCCGCCACGGCACCCTGCGCGGGCCGGTTGGGCACCGGCTCCTTCCCCTTGCCGCGGGGGGCGGCTCTCCCCCCGCGGACTTTTTCCCCTGCAGAGGATCTTCGCCATGGCTGCCATCCCGGCCTCCCGCTTCCGCGACCCGGGGCTCGTGCTCCTCGGCGGCCTGCTCGCCGGCACGCTCGACCTGGTGGTCGCCTGCACGTTCTGGGGGCTGCGCGGCATCGCGCCCGCGCGCATCGCCCAGTCGATCGCCTCGGGCCTGCTCGGCGAACGCGCGTTCGCACTCGGCGCCTCGTCGGCGCTGCTGGGGCTCGCCCTCCACTTCCTGATCGCGATCGCCTTCGTCGCGGCCTTCCGCATCGCGCTGGCGGCAAGGCCGGGGCTGGCGCGGCACCGCCTCCGCAACGGGCTCGCCTACGGGGTCGTGCTGTTCCTGGCGATGAACTACGTGGTGCTGCCGCTCTCGGCGGCCGGTCCTCCCGCCTTCCAGCACCGCGACTGGCTGGTGGTGAGCATCGCGGTGCACCTGGCGATCGGGGTGCTGTGCGCCTGGTTCGCCGGTGCCGCGTTCAATGCCCGCCGTCGAGCGCCTTGAGTTCGCCGACCAGCGCGCCCGCCATTTCCGCGCCATCGCCGTACAGCATGCGCGTGTTGTCGGCGTAGAACAGCGCGTTCTCGATGCCGGCGAAGCCGGTGCCGCGGCCGCGCTTGATCACGATGGTGTTCCTCGAGGCGGCGACGTCCAGGATCGGCATGCCGTAGATCGGCGAGGCGGGATCGGTCTTCGCCACCGGGTTGACGACGTCGTTGGCGCCGATCACCAGCGAGACGTCGGTGTTCGGGAACTCGGGATTGATGTCGTCCATGTCGGCGATCAGGTCGTAGGGCACGCCCGCCTCGGCCAGCAGCACGTTCATGTGCCCGGGCATGCGCCCGGCGACCGGGTGGATCGCGAACTTCACCTTGACGCCTCGCTCGATCAGCCGCTGCGCCAGTTCCCAGATCTTGTGCTGCGCCTGAGCCACGGCCATGCCGTAGCCGGGCACGATCACCACGCGTTCGGCGTAGGCCATCATCGCCGCGACGTCGCCGGCCTCGATGGGTTTCTGCGCGCCCGCGATCGCCTGCCCGCCCTGCGCCGCGGCGCCGAAGTCGGAGAACAACACGTTGCGCAGCGAGCGGTTCATGGCCTTGGCCATCAGCCGGGTCAGCAGCATGCCGGCCGCGCCGACCATCATGCCGGCCACGATCAGCGCCTGGTTGCCGAGCACGTAGCCCTCGAACGCCACCGCCAGGCCGGTGAGCGCGTTGTACAGCGAGATGACCACCGGCATGTCGGCGCCGCCGATCGGCAGGGTCATCAGCACGCCCAGCGCCAGCGCGGCCACGAAGAAGGCGACCACCAGCGGCACGCCCAGCGTGTGCACCACCATCGCGCCGAGCACGACCGCCGCCAGTGCCACCAGCGCGTTGAACCACTGCTGGCCCGGGAAGGTGTAGCGCTTGTCCATGCGGCCGTCGAGCTTGGCCCAGGCCACCACCGAACCGGTGAGCGACACCGCGCCGATCAGCGCGCCGACCGCGCCCAGCACCAGCGTGAGCAGGGGCGGCTGCGCGCCGGCGAGCGAGAAGCGCAGCAGTTCCACCGCGCCGATCGCGGCGGCGCTGCCGCCGCCCATGCCGTTGAACAGCGCGACCATCTGCGGCATGTCGGTGATCGCCACCCGCTTGCCCCAGGCCCAGGCGCCCGCCGTGCCGAGCACGGTGGCGAGGAGGATCAGGCCGAGGTTGTGCAGGCCCGGCAGCAGCAGCGTGGCGACCGTGGCCAGCAGCATGCCGGCGCCCGCCCACTGGATGCCCGAGCGCGCGGTCCTGGGCGAGGCCATGCGTTGCAGGCCCAGCAGGAACAGGGTTGCGGCGGCGAAGTAGCTGGCGCTGGCCAGCCAGTGCCATTGCGCCGCGGCCGTCACTTCGCCCCCGGCTTGCTGGCCTTGAACATGTCGAGCATCCGCTCGGTGACGACGTAGCCGCCGGCCGCGTTGCCGGCGCCGAGCAGGACCGCGACGAAGCCGATGGCCTTCTCCAGCGTCGTGTCGGCGTGGCCGAGCACGACCATGGCGCCGACCAGGACGATGCCGTGGATGAAGTTGGAGCCGGACATCAGCGGCGTGTGCAGGATCACCGGCACCCGCGAGATGATCACGTGGCCGGCGATCGCCGCCAGCATGAACACGTACAGGGCCATGAAACCCTGCGCCATGGCGTCGTCCATCCAGGCTCCCCGCGGTGGTGACGCCCGCATCATAACCGGCGCCGCGACCGCCGCTGAACGCCGGGCGCAGCCTGTCAACCGCCGGCCCGCGGCCGCGTTCCCGGTCGTATGCTGCTGAGCGTGAGCGCCGAGCCGAACCCCCTGCGCCCGAGCCCGGCGGCTGGCGCCGAGGCGGACGCACCGACGCTGGAGCGATTCCTCGAGGGCATCGGTCCGCGCGCGTTCCGCTTCGCCGAGCTGGGCCTGCGCCATCGCGAGGATGCGCTGGACGCGGTGCAGGAGGCGATGGTGCGGATGCTGGGCTACGGCGATCGACCCGCGGCGGAGTGGCCGCCGCTGTTCTGGCGGATCCTGCGCACGCGCGTGGTCGATGCCCAGCGGCGGCGCACGTTCCGCCTGCGCTGGCTGGCGCCCGCGAGCGCCGCCGGCGACGACGGGGCGGAGGTCGACTGGGCCGACGAAGGCCCCGATCCGGCCCGGCATCACGACGGCCGCGAGGCCTACGCGCGGTTCGCGCAGGCGCTCGCGGCGCTGCCGCGGCGGCAGCGGGAAGCCTTCACCCTGCGGGTGCTGGAGGAGCTGGATGTTGCCGACACCGCGCGGGCGATGGGCTGCAGCGAGGGTTCGGTGAAGACACACCTGTCGCGGGCGCGCGAGGCGCTGCAGCGACACCTGGAGGACTGGCGATGACGGCCGACGACGAAGACCTGCTGGCACGACGCGCGCGCGCGATCCATGCGCGCTCGCTGGACGCGCTTTCACCGCGCGTGCGTACGCAGTTGCAGTGG
>DASWQG010000182.1:0-2498 GCA_036403775.1 Luteimonas sp. | reverse complement strand
TGGAAGACCGTCGCGGAGCAGCAACGGCAGCCACTGAACATCCCCATCCCGGACGAGCCGGATCTCAAGCCCGTTCATACAGTTGGCCGCCAACGCAACAGGTTGGTGAATACTACATAACGGCCACAACCACCCCAGCGGCAGCCCCGAGCCCAGCGCCGCCGACCGCGCCGTCACCGCGCGCCTCAAGCAGGCGCTGGCCCTGGTCGACATCCGCCTGCTCGACCACTTCGTGATCGGCGACGGCCCGCCCGTTTCCCTCGCGTCCCGCGGCTGGGTCTAGCGCCCGGCCACCGCGCCGCCGCGGACCCCTCGCGTACAATCACTGGCCCGCTGAAAGCCCGGCCCTTCGACCCCGTGACCATGCCCCTGCGCGCCCTCGTCCGCCACCTCGTCGACCAGGGCATCGACACCCTGCGCGAGCGCGGCACGCTGCCCGCGGACCTGGTGGTGCCCGAGTTCGTGGTGGAACGGCCGAAGGACCGCGGCCACGGCGATTTCTCGACCAACGCGGCGATGCTGCTGGCGAAGCCGGCGAAGTCCAACCCGCGCGCGCTCGCGCAGGCGCTGGTGGATGCGCTGCCGCCCAGCGACCTGGTCGATGCCGTGGAGATCGCCGGCCCCGGCTTCCTCAACGTGCGCGTCTCCGAGTCCGCCTGGCAGGGCGAGCTGCGCGCGATCCTGCAGCAGGGCGATGCCTATGGCCGCAACGCTTCGGGTGAAGGCCGCTGCGCGGGCGTGGAGTACGTGTCGGCGAACCCGACCGGCCCGCTGCATGTCGGCCACGGCCGCGCCGCGGTGATCGGCGACTGCATCGCGCGCGTGCTCGCCGCGAACGGCTGGTCGGTGAAGCGCGAGTTCTACTACAACGACGCCGGCGTGCAGATCGACAACCTGGCCCGCTCGGTGCAGGCGCGCGCGCTCGGCCAGTCCCCGGACGACGCCGGCTGGCCGGAGGACGGTTACCGCGGCGACTACATCGTGGACGTCGCCCAGGCCTACCTGCGCGGCGACACCGTCGCCTTCGAGGACCACGCAGTGACCGGCGCGAAGGACCCGCAGGACCTCGATGCGATCCGCCGCTTCTCGGTGGCGTACCTGCGGCGCGAGCAGAACGCGGACCTGGCCGCCTACGGCGTGTCCTTCGACGTCTATTTCCTCGAGTCCTCGCTCTACGCCGACGGCAAGGTGGAGGAGACCGTGCGCGAGCTCATCGCCCACGGCCACACCTACGAGGAGGGCGGCGCGCTGTGGCTGCGCACCACCGACTTCGGCGACGACAAGGACCGCGTGATGCGCAAGTCCGACGGCACCTACACCTATTTCGTGCCGGACGTGGCCTACCACCTGTCGAAGTGGCAGCGCGGCTACGAGCGCGCGATCACCGAGCTCGGCGCCGACCACCACGGCAGCCTCGCCCGCGTCCGCGCGGGCCTGCAGGCGCTGGATGCCGGCATCCCGCAGGGCTGGCCCGAATACGTGCTGCACCAGATGGTGACGGTGATGCGCGGCGGCGAGGAAGTGAAGCTGTCCAAGCGCGCCGGCAGCTACCTGACGCTGCGCGACCTCATCGACGAGGTGGGCCGCGACGCGACCCGCTGGTTCCTGCTGGCGCGCAAGCCGGATTCGCAACTCACGTTCGACATCGACCTGGCGCGCAGCCAGTCCCTGGACAACCCGGTCTACTACGTGCAGCTCTCGCACGCGCGCATCTGCGGCCTGTTCCGCCAGCTGCGCGAACGCGCGCTGGCGTGGGATCCCGTGGCCGGCGTCGCGCAGCCGCTGGACCTCGACAATGGCGCGACCCATGCGCTGGTGACCGCGCTGGCGCGCTGGCCGGACGTGGTCGCCGCGGCCGGCGAGCACCTGGAACCGCATCTGGTCGCCGCCTATCTTCACGAGCTGGCGCAGGCGTTCCAGTCCTACTACAACGACCACCAGTTCCTGGTGGACGACGACGCGCTGCGCAGCGCGCGCCTGGTGCTGGCGCAGGCGACGCGGCAGGTGCTGGCCAACGGCCTGGCCCTGATCGGCGTCTCGGCGCCGGACAGCATGTAAGCGAGGGGACACGAGTGGCGGCAAGACGCGGGAAAAAGCAGGCACGACGCAACCATGGCCCGGGCAGTGGCCTCCCCGGCTGGGCGTGGCTCGTGCTGGGCGCGGTGCTCGCCGTCGTGGCCGTGCTCTGGGTGCCCGGGCTGATGGATCGCAAGGAAGGCGACGGCTTCTTCCGCCCCACGCCCAATCCCGATGCGCAGCCGGCGGCCGCCAGCGGCGAGGAGCCGATCGCCGGCGAGGGCGGCGAGGCCGCGGACACGGGCGACGACGTGGACGACTCGGCGTCCACCGGCACCCAGTACGACTTCTACAAGCTGCTGCCCGCCGACGAGGTGGCGATGACGGACGCCGAGCTCGCGGCGACCGAGCGCGCCGAGGCCGAGCGCCGCGCGCGCGCGGCCGCGAACGAGCGGGCGATGGACGACGCCGGGGCCGCGGAC
>DASWQG010000181.1:0-6778 GCA_036403775.1 Luteimonas sp. | reverse complement strand
GCTCGGCGTGGCGCCGGCGGCGCTGGGCCTGGAACGCGACGCGCACGGCCGTCCGCGGCTCGACCCGCGGCTCGAGGCCGACACCAGCTGGAGCCACAGCGGCGAAGGCCTGCTGCTGGCGCTGGCCCGCGGCGCGCGCGTCGGCGTCGACCTCGAACGGATCCGTCCGCGCCCGCGCGCGCTGGAACTGGCCGCGCGCTACTTCACCGCGGACGAAACCGCCTGGCTGCGCGCGCCGCCCGCGGACGCCGGACGCGACACCGCGTTCCTGCGCCTGTGGTGCGCGAAGGAAGCGGTGCTGAAGGCGCATGGCCGCGGACTCGCGTTCGGCCTGCACAGACTCGGATTCGCCGAGCAGCACGGCGGGCTGGTGCTCGTGGCCGCCGATCCCGCGCTGGGGCCCGTCGATGCGTGGCGCTTGCGCGAAATCGTCCCGCACCCCGGCTACGTCGCCGCGCTGGCCTGGCAGCCCCTCCCTAGAATGCGCGCATGACCGAGCCCGCCATTCCCGACCACTGCCGCGCCGAACTCGAGGCCGGCCTCGACGCGCTGGGCCTGGCGCGCGCGCTCGCCGACCCGCTGCTGGCCTACCTGGCGCTGCTGCTGCGCTGGAACCAGGCCTACAACCTGACCGCGATCCGCGAGCCGGGCGAGATGGTGCGCAAGCACCTGCTCGACTCGCTGGCGATGCACGCCAGCGTGGACGCCATCGCCGCACGCGGCGGCGCGCTCGCCGACCTCGGCACCGGCGCCGGCCTGCCCGGCATCCCGCTGGCGATCGCCAAGCCCGGGTTGCAGGTGGCGCTGGTGGAATCCAATGGCAAGAAGGCGCGCTTCCTGCGCGAGGCGGTGCGCTCGCTGGGATTGCGCAACGCCCGCGTGCTGGAATCCCGCAGCGAGGCCGTCGCCGAGCCGGGGCGCTTCGACGCGATCACCGCGCGGGCGCTGGCGACCTTGCCGCTGATCCTGGCGCTGGGCGGCCACCTGCTCGCGCCCGGCGGCGTGCTGCTGGCGATGAAGGGCGCGCTGCCCGAGGACGAGATCGCCGGGCTCCCGCCGGGCTGGAAGCTCGCGGATGTGCGCCCGCTCACGGTTCCCGGCGTGGATGCCGCCCGCCACCTGGTCGTGGTCGCCCGCGCCGCCGGCGGGGATAACGCATAATCCCCGGTCCCACCATGAGGCACGCGCCGCGCATGGCCCGCATCATTGCTGTTGCCAACCAGAAGGGCGGCGTCGGGAAGACCACCACGGCGGTCAACCTCGCCGCGGCGCTGGCGGCCACGCCCAAGCGCGTGCTGCTGGTGGACCTGGACGCGCAGGGCAACGCCACCATGGGCAGCGGCGTGGACAAGCACGCGCTGGCGGCGTCCAGCTGCGATGTCCTTCTGGAGGAGCAGCACGCCGACGCCGCGATCGTGAAGACCCCCGAGGGCTTCGACCTGCTGCCCGGCAATACCGACCTCACCGCGGCCGAGATCGAGCTGATGGACGAGGAGGGCCGCGAGCAGCGGCTCAAGCGCGCGCTGGAACCGCTGCGCGAGCGCTACGACTTCATCCTCGTCGACTGCCCGCCGGCGCTCTCGCTGCTCACCCTCAACGCCCTCACCGCCGCCGACAGCGTGCTGGTGCCGATGCAGTGCGAGTACTACGCGCTGGAAGGCCTGAGCGCGCTGATGCGCACGATCGACGCGCTCAAGGGCCGGCTGAACCCGGCGCTGGAGATCGAGGGCGTGCTGCGTACCATGTTCGACGTGCGCAACAACCTCGCCAACGCCGTGTCCGCCGAGCTCGTCGAGCATTTCGGCGAGAAGGTGTTCCACACCATCGTGCCGCGCAACGTCCGCGTGGCCGAGGCGCCGAGCCACGGGCAGAGCATCGTCGGCTACGACAAGGGCAGCCGCGGCGCGATCGCCTACCTCGGCCTGGCCGGCGAGGTGCTGCGCCGCCAGCGCGAGCGCGGCCAGGCGCCCGCGAAACCCGCGCCGGCCGCCCTTCCCGCAGGAACCCCCGCATGAGCCCTCCCGCCGCCAAGACCGCACCGAAGAAGCGCAGCCTGGGCCGCGGCCTGGAGGCCCTGCTGGGCCCGAAGGCGGCCGCCGAGGCGCCGGCGCTGGAAGCCACGCCGCAGGACGTGCTGCGCACGCTGCCGATCGACGCGCTGGCGCCCGGCCGCTACCAGCCGCGCAAGACCATGGACGACGCCAAGCTCAACGAGCTGGCCGAATCGATCCGCGCGCAGGGCGTGATCCAGCCGATCGTCGTCCGCGACCTGGGCGGGCGCAGCTACGAGATCATCGCCGGCGAGCGCCGCTGGCGCGCCTCGCGCCTGGCCGGCCTCGACGAGATCCCGGTGGTGGTGCGCGAGGTCGACGACCGCACCGTCGTCGCGATGGCGCTGATCGAGAACATCCAGCGCGAGGACCTCAACCCGCTGGAGGAAGCGCAGGCGCTGCAGCGGTTGATCGACGAGTTCGACCTGACCCACGCCCAGGCCGCCGAGGCGGTGGGCCGATCGCGCGCCGCGGTGTCCAACCTGCTGCGCCTGCTGGAACTGCCGGCGGAGATCCGCACGCTGGTCGAGGCCCGGGCGCTGGAAATGGGCCATGCGCGCGCGCTGCTGACGCTGGCGCCGCAGGCGGCGATCGCGCTGGCGCGGCAGGCCGCCGAGCACGGCTGGTCGGTGCGCGAGGTCGAGCACCGCGTGCAGCAGCTCGGCGCCGGCAAGGTGCCCGCCACCGGCAAGGCGGCGAAGGCCGCGAAGCCGCGCCCGCAGGCCGACATCGAGGCGCTGGAGCGCGAACTGTCCGAGGCACTCGGCGCGCGCGTCAACGTGCTGCACGGCCGCGCCGGCAAGGGCCGCCTGGTGATCCACTACGCCGACCTCGACGCGCTGGACGGCGTGCTCGAGCGCCTGCGCGCCGGCCGCTGACCGGAGCCGCGCATGGGCAAGCCCGCGCTGTCGGTCGTGGTGCCGGTGTTCAACGAGGAAGACAACGTCGCGCCGCTGGTCGCGGAGATCGTGGCCGCGCTGCGCGGCCGCGTGGGCTTCGAGATCGTGTATGTGGACGACGATTCGAAGGACGGCACGCTGGCACGGCTGCGCGCGCTGAAGGCGGAAGTGCCCGAGCTGCGCGTCATCCACCACCAGCGGCAGAGCGGCCAGAGCACCGCGATCCGCAACGGCGTCAAGGCCGCGCGCGGCGAGTGGATCGCCACGCTCGACGGCGACGGCCAGAACGATCCCGCCGACATCCCGAAGCTGCTGGCCGAGCGCGACCAGCCCGGCAACGCCGGCATCAAGCTGTTCGCCGGCTGGCGCGTGCAGCGCATGGACAGCGGCAGCAAGCGCTGGGCCTCGAAGCTGGCGAACGCGATCCGCTCGCGGATGCTGCGCGACGCCACGCCCGACACCGGCTGCGGCATCAAGCTGTTCGAGCGCGAGGCCTTCCTGGAACTGCCGCACTTCAACCACATGCACCGCTACCTGCCGGCGCTGATGCAGCGCGCCGGCTTCCGCTCGGTCAGCGTGCCGGTGGGGCACCGCCACCGCAGCACCGGCGTCTCCAAGTACAACAACCTCAACCGCGCGCTGGTCGGCATCAGCGACCTGCGCGGCGTCGCCTGGCTGATCCGCCGCGGCAAGGTCACGCCCGTGCAGGAACTCGACTGATGCTGGTGCCCGCGCCCACCGGCGACTTCATGAACGACCCGATCGTCTGGCTCGAATGGACCGGGTTGTACATGTCGCCGTGGAAGCTGATCGGCCTCACCGGCGCGCTGATGTTCGGCGGCCGCTGGCTGGTGCAGTTCCTGGCCTCGCGCAAGCACGGCAAGCCGGTGATCCCGCGCGCGTTCTGGTACATGAGCCTGGTGGGCTCGGTGATGACGCTGAGCTATTTCGTGTTCTCGCAGAAGCAGGACGCGGTGGGCGTGGTGCAGAACCTGTTCCCGGCCTTCACCGCGGCCTACAGCCTGTACCTGGACATCCGCCACCGCGGCTGGCACCGCGAGAAGGCGGGCCACTGACCACGAGGGGAAGCCGCATGCGGGATCCGAAGGGACGCGCCATCCGGGCGCTGGTGCTGGCGGCCGCGCTGTGCGCCGTGGCGCCGGTTCAGGCGCAGGCGCAGGCGGGCGCGACGCCTTCGCAGGCGTCGCTGGACCCCGACGCCGCGTTCCGCGCGATCTACACCGCCGAATGGGCCTGGCGCGAGCAGGAGTTCGGCAATCCGGGCGACGAGGACGGCGAGCCGGGCGTGGACCTGCCGCGCCTGCCCGACGTCGGCCCCGAGGCGCAGCAGCGGCGGCTGGCGAAGTGGGACGCGGTGCTGGCGCAGCTGCGCGGGATCGACCCGGCGCTGCTGTCGCCGGCGGAGCGGGTGAACTACGCGGTGTACCTGCCGCAGGTGGAACACCTGGCCGCGTCGGTGCGCTTCCGCGACTACGAGATGCCGTTCAACTCGGACAGCTCGTTCTGGGCGAACCTGGCGTTCATGGCGGATGCGGACATGCGCGACGCGCAGGCCTACCGCAATTACCTGGGCCGGCTCGAGGACGTGCCGCGCTACTTCGACCAGCAGGTCGCCAACATGCGCGCCGGCCTGGCGCGCGGCTTCAGCGTGCCCAGGGCGGTGCTGCCGGGGCGCGACCAGTCAATCGCCGACGTCGCGGCGCTGACCAGGGCCGAGGCTTCGCCGCTGTGGCGCCCCTTCGAACGCATGCCGGCGTCGATTCCCGCCGCCGAACAGGCCGCGCTGCGCGAGCGTGCGCGCGCCGCGATCCTGCAGCGCGTGGTGCCCGCGCATGCGACGCTGCTCGCCTTCTTCCGCGACGAGTACATGCCGCAGGCGCGCGACTCGCTCGCCGCCGAGGCGATGCCGGACGGCGAAGCCTGGTACCGCCAGCAGATCCGCGAATACACCACCCTGGACCTCGGCCCGGAAGAGATCCACGAAACTGGCCTGCGCGAGGTTGCCCGCATCCAGGCCGAGATGGACGCGATCATCGCCAGGGTCGGCTTCGAGGGCTCGTTCGCGGAGTTCCTCGCGTTCCTGCGGACCGATCCGCGGTTCTACGCGAAGACGCCGGAAGCGCTGCTGCACCGCGCCGCGTGGATCGCCAAGCGCGTGGACGGCGAGATCGGCAAGGTCATCGGCACGCTGCCGCGCGGCCGCTTCACCATCGTGCCGGTCCCACCGGAGATCGCACCGTACTGGACGGCCGGCCGCGGCGGCACCGACACCTACTGGGTGAACACCTACGACCTGCCCTCCCGCCCGCTCTACAACCTGCCGGCGCTGACCCTGCACGAGTCCGCCCCCGGCCATTCGCTGCAGCTGTCGCTGGCGAAGGAGCAGGCGGCGCAGCCGGCCTTCCGCCGCAGCAGCTACATCTCCGCCTTCGGCGAGGGCTGGGGCCTGTACAGCGAGGCCCTGGGCGTGGACATGGGCATCTACGAGACGCCCTACGAGGACTTCGGCCGGCTGACCTACGCCATGTGGCGGGCCTGCCGGCTGGTCATCGACACCGGGATCCACCACAAGGGCTGGACCCGCGACCAGGCCATCGAGTACCTGGCCAGCCGCACCGCGCTGTCGCGGCACGAGGTCGAGACCGAGGTGGACCGCTACATCTCCTGGCCGGCCCAGGCCCTGTCCTACAAGCTGGGCGAACTGGCCATCGCCGGCCTGCGGCGGGAGGCCGAGCAGGCCCTGGGGCCGCGCTTCGACCTGCGCGCCTTCCACGACGTGGTCCTGTCCCAGGGCTCCGTGCCCCTGCCGGTGCTCGAGGGCCAGGTCCGGGAGTGGATCGCGGCCCGGAAATAGGGCAGAATGTGCGGCTCGCTGCGCCCTGCAGCGTCTCCCGCCCGCCTGGCGGGGCCGAGGATCCCCGGGCTACGGGGGTCGCCAACACACCATCGAGGTGCCCAGTGTCCAGAGTCTGCCAAGTCACCGGCAAGCGCACGACGACCGGCAACAACGTCTCGCATTCCAACCGCAAGACGCGTCGTCGCTTCCAGCCCAACCTCCACGAGCGTCGCTTCTGGGTCGCCTCGGAGAACCGTTGGGTCAAGCTCCGTGTTTCCACCGCCGCGCTGCGCACCATCGACAAGAACGGCATCGACGCCGTGATCGCCGAACTGCGCAAGCAGGGCGAGAAGGTCTGAGGAGGATCCCACCATGGCTACCAAGCGCGACAAGATCCGCCTGATCTCCTCGGCCAACACCGGCCACTTCTACACCACGGACAAGAACAAGAAGAACACGCCGAACAAGATGGAGGTCAAGAAGTACGACCCCGTCGTCCGGAAGCACGTGGTCTACAAGGAAGGCAAGATCAAGTAAAAAAAAGCCCGCCGAAAGGCGGGTTTTTTTTTGGGTCAGGCCCCCCTGCGGTTCGCCACCAGCGACTCCACCACCGACGGGTCGGCCAGCGTCGTGGTGTCGCCCAGCTGGTCCGGGTGGTTCTCCGCGATCTTGCGCAGGATCCGCCGCATGATCTTGCCGCTGCGGGTCTTGGGCAGCGCCGGCGCCCACTGCACGTGGTCCGGCGTCGCGGTCGGGCCGATGTCGTTGCGCACCTGCTGCACCAGCGCCTCGCGCAACGCCTCGCCGGGCTCGATCCCGGCCTTCAGGGTGACGTAGGCGTAGATGCCCTGGCCCTTGATGTCGTGCGGGAAGCCGACCACCGCGGCCTCGGCCACCGCCTCGTGCCCGACCAGCGCGCTCTCGATCTCGGCGGTGCCGATGCGGTGGCCGCTGACGTTGAGCACGTCGTC
>DASWQG010000180.1:0-6368 GCA_036403775.1 Luteimonas sp. | reverse complement strand
CTCGGGCACGTGGCGCGACCTCACCGAGAACGTGAACTTCATGGCGTCGAACCTCACCTCGCAGGTGCGGAACATCGCCCAGGTGGCCACCGCCGTGTCCCGCGGCGACCTGAGCCAGAAGATCACGGTGGACGGGAAGGGCGAGGTGCTCGAGCTGAAGAACACCATCAACACCATGGTGGACCAGCTCAACTCCTTCGCCTCGGAGGTGACGCGCGTGGCGCGCGAGGTCGGCACCGAGGGCAAGCTGGGCGGTCAGGCCCAGGTCACCGGCGTGACCGGCACGTGGAAAGACCTGACCGACAACGTGAACCTGATGGCCGACAATCTGACCGGTCAGGTCCGCAACATCGCCGAAGTCACCACCGCCGTCGCCAACGGCGACCTGTCGAAGAAGATCACCGTCGACGTGAAGGGCGAGATCCTCGAGCTGAAGTCGACCATCAACACCATGGTGGACCAGCTGAACGCCTTCGCCTCGGAAGTGACCCGCGTGGCGCGCGAGGTGGGCACCGAGGGCAAGCTGGGCGGCCAGGCCCAGGTGAAGGGCGTCGCCGGCACCTGGAAGGACCTGACCGACAACGTCAACCTGATGGCGGCGAACCTCACAGGTCAGGTGCGCAACATCGCCGAGGTGACCACGGCGGTGGCGACCGGCGATCTCTCCAAGAAGATCACCGTGGACGTGAAGGGCGAGGTGCTCGAGCTGAAGAACACCATCAACACCATGGTGGACCAGCTCAACTCCTTCGCGGGCGAGGTGACGCGCGTGGCGCGCGAGGTGGGCACGGAGGGCAAGCTGGGCGGTCAGGCGAAGGTGCCCGGCGTCAGCGGCACCTGGAAGGACCTGACCGACAACGTGAACTCGATGGCGTCGAACCTGACGTCGCAGGTGCGCAACATCGCCGAGGTCGCGACCGCGGTGGCGAAGGGCGACCTCTCGCGCAAGATCGCGGTGGACGCGCAGGGCGAGATCCTGCAGCTGAAGGACACCCTCAACACGATGGTGGACCAGCTCAACGGCTTCGCCGCCGAGGTGACGCGCGTGGCGCGCGAGGTCGGCACCGAGGGCAAGCTCGGCGGCCAGGCGCAGGTGCCCGGCGTCGCCGGCACCTGGAAGGACCTCACCGACAACGTCAACTCGATGGCGACCAACCTCACCGCGCCGGTGCGCGGCATCGCCAAGGTGGTGACCGCGGTCGCGAACGGCGACCTGCACAAGAAGCTGACGGTGGAGGCGAAGGGCGAGATCGCCGAGCTCGCGGACACCATCAACGCGATGACCGGCACGCTGGCGATCTTCGCCGACCAGGTGACCACGGTGGCGCGCGAGGTCGGCGTGGAAGGCCGGCTCGGAGGGCAGGCGAAGGTGCCCGGCACCGCCGGCATCTGGAAGGACCTGACCGCGAACGTGAACCAGCTCGCGGCCAACCTCACCACCCAGGTGCGCGCGATCGCCGAGGTGGCCACCGCGGTGACGCAGGGCGACCTCACCCGCTCGATCACCGTGGACGTGCGCGGCGAGCTGGCGGACCTGAAGGACAACATGAACTCGATGATCGGCACGCTGCGTGCGACCACCGAGTCCAACCGCGAACAGGACTGGCTGAAGACCAACCTGGCCAAGTTCTCCGACATGATGCAGGGGCAGCGCGACCTGCTGACCCTGGGCCGCATGCTGCTCAGCGAACTCGCGCCGCTCATGGACGCGCAGCAGGGCCTGATGTACGTGGTCGAGGACTACGGCGACGGCGCCGACGACCGCCGCCTGCGCCAGCTCGCCGGCTACGCGGACGCCGACCGTTCCCCGGCCGCGCGCACGCTGCGCTTCGGCGAAGGCCTGGTCGGCCAGTGCGCGGCCCAGGCGCGGCTGATCCTGCTCGAGGACGTGCCGGCGGGCACCGTGCAGATCGAGTCCGGCCTTCTCAACGCCGTGCCGCGCAGCGTGATCGTGCTGCCGGTGCTGTTCGAGGACCAGGTCAAGGCAGTGATCGAGCTCGCCTCGCTCTCCGACTTCACCCCGACCCAGCGCACCTTCCTCGAACAGCTGTCCAACTCGATCGGCATCGTGCTCAACACCATCGAGGCGACGATGCGGACCGAGCACCTGCTGTCGCAGTCGCAGCAGCTGGCCGCCGAGCTGCAGGCGCAGCAGAAGGAACTGCAGCAGACCAACGAGGACATCGCGCTGAAGGCCGCGCTGCTCGCCGAACAGAAGGCCGAGGTGGAGCAGAAGAACCAGCAGATCGAGCACGCCCGCCGCGCGCTCGAGGAGAAGGCGGCGGAGCTGGCGCTCACCTCGCGCTACAAGTCCGAGTTCCTGGCCAACATGTCGCACGAGTTGCGCACGCCGCTGAACTCGATCCTGATCCTCGGACAGCAGCTGGCCGAGAACCCCGACACCAACCTCAGCCCGCGCCAGGTGGAGTTCGCGAAGACGATCCATGCCGCCGGCACCGACCTGCTGCACCTGATCAGCGACATCCTCGACCTGTCCAAGATCGAGTCGGGCACCGTCACCGTGGACAGCGAGGACATCCGATTCTCGCACCTGCGCGAGAACCTGGAGCGCGGCTTCCGCCACGAGGCCGAGCGGCGGCACCTGGATTTCTCGGTGGACTTCGCCCCCGGGCTGGGCAAGTCGTTCAGTTCCGACCCCAAGCGGCTGCAGCAGATCCTCAAGAACCTGCTGTCGAACGCGTTCAAGTTCACGGAGCAGGGCAGCGTGCGGCTCTCGGCGGACGTCGCCCGAAACGGCTGGTCCCCGGAACATCCCGTGCTCTCGCAGGCCTCGACGGTGGTCGCATTCGAGGTCAGCGACACCGGCATCGGCATCTCGCCGGAGAAGCAGAAGATCGTGTTCGAGGCGTTCCAGCAGGCCGATGCCGGCACCTCGCGCAAGTATGGCGGCACGGGCCTGGGCCTCGCCATCAGCCGCGAGATCGCCGGCCTGCTGGGCGGCGAGCTGAAGCTGCAAAGCGCTCCCGGAAAGGGCAGCACGTTCACCCTGTACCTGCCGCTGCATTACATGGGCGCGGCGACGCCGCAGCAGGATGCGCGTGAACGCGACCGCGCCCGCGGCGACGCGGTCGCCCGCGCGCAGGGGCTCCGCACCGAGGCCGGCGCGGAGCCCGCCGTCGAGGTGGAGGACGACCGCGACACGCTGGCGCCCGGTGAACCGTCGCTGCTGGTGGTCGAGGACGACGCGCGCTACGCGGCGGTCCTGCGCGACCATGCGCGCTCGCTCGGCTTCCGCGTGCTGGTCGCCGGACGCGGGGCCGACGCCCTGCGGATGGTCCGCGAGTACAGGCCGAGCGCGATCACCCTGGACATCTTCCTGCCCGACATGCTCGGCTGGACGGTGCTGGCGCGCCTCAAGCAGGATCCCACCACGCGCCACATCCCCGTGCAGGTGGTCACGGTCGAGGAGGAACGGCACCACAGCATCGAGCGCGGCGCCTTCGCCTACCTGGCCAAGCCGGCCGACAACGAGTCCATTGCGGCCGCGCTCCAGCGGATCAAGGACTACACCCTGCCGCGCGTCAAGAAGCTGCTCGTGGTCGAGGATGATGCCGCCGAGCGCATGGGCATCGAGGAACTGATCCGCCACGACGACGTCGAGATCCACTCCGCCGGCAGCGGCGCTCAGGCCCTGGAGGCGATCGGCAGGGAGCGCTACGACTGCGTCGTGCTGGACCTGAAGCTGCCGGACATGACCGGATTCGACCTGCTCGACCGCATCCAGCAGCTGGAGGGCGTGCAGGACCTGCCGATCGTCGTCTTCACCGGCAAGGAACTCAGCGCCGACGAGGACCAGCGGCTGAAACGGGCGGCGAAGTCGGTCGTGATCAAGGGCGTGGAGTCGCCCGAGCGGCTGCTCGACGAGACCGCGCTGTTCCTGCACCGCGTCGTCGCCGACCTGCCGCCGGCCAAGCGCCGGATGGTGCAGCGGCTGCACGAGTCCGACGAGGCCCTGCGCGACAAGCGCGTGCTGGTGGTGGACGACGACGTGCGCAACATCTTCGCCCTGTCCAGCGTGCTCGAGCGCCACGGCATTGAAGTCGTCACCGCCGGCACCGGGCAGGAGGCGATCCAGAAGGTGGCCGGCGACGGCGACATCGACCTGGTGCTGATGGACATCATGATGCCGGGGATGGACGGCTACGACACGATGCGCGCGATCCGGGAGAATCCCGAGTCACGCGCGCTGCCGATCGTCGCGCTGACCGCCAAGGCGATGAAGGGCGACCGCGAGAAATGCCTGGAGGCCGGTGCGTCCGACTACCTGGCCAAGCCCGTGGTGACCGACCAGTTGCTTGGAGTGCTGCGGCAGTGGCTTCACCGCTGACCCCCGTGGCGCCCGGGACACCGGCGCCGGCGCCCGTCAACATCCTGCTGGTCGACGACCAGCCGGGACGGCTGCTCACGTATCGGGCGATCCTGGAGCCGCTGGGCGAGCGCCTCGTGGACGCCTCCAGCGGCGAGGAAGCATTGCGGCTGCTCATGGAGGACGAGTACGCGGTCATCCTCCTGGACGTGAACATGCCGGGCCTCGACGGCTTCGAGACCGCGAGCATGATCCACCAGCACCCGCGCTTCGAGCGCGTGCCGATCATCTTCGTCACCGCGGTCAACGTCACCGACATGGACCGCCTGCGCGGCTACAAGCTCGGCGCGGTCGACTACGTGATGGTGCCGGTGATCCCGGAGATCCTGCGCAGCAAGGTGGTGGTGCTCGCCGAGCTGTTCCGCAAGCGGCGCGAGCTGCAGCAGGCCAACGCCGAACTGGCGGCGGAGAAGGCCCGCGAGCTCGACCGGCTCAACGCCTCGCTGCGCACCGCCAACGCCGAACTGGCCGCGCGCAACCAGGAATTGCACAAGGAGGTGGGCGAACGCGCCCGCGCCGAGCAGCGCCTGCGCTTCCTCGCCGACACGATCCCCTCGATCGTCTGGACCTGCGCCCCGGACGGAACGATCACCTATGCCAACCGCCACTGGTACGAGTACTACGGCCAGCCCGCCGGCGGCGGGCCCGCCGACCTCACCCGGCTGGTCCTGCACCCGGACGATGCCGCGCCCGTGCATGAACTGGTGACCCGGTCGTTGGCCGAGGGCGAGAAGTTCGAGTTCGAGGCGCGCCACCGCGCGCACGACGGCGACTATTGCTGGTACATGACCCGCGCGGTCCCCTGGCGCGACGAGCGCGGCGAGGTGACGTCGTGGTTCGGCATCTCCACCAGCGTGCACGAGATGAAGCAGCTGGTGGAGCAGCTGCAGGAGGCCGACCGGCGCAAGGACGAGTTCCTCGCGACCCTCGCCCACGAGCTGCGCAATCCGCTGGCGCCGCTGCTCAACGCGCTGAACGTGCGCCGCATGTCGAACCCTGCGATCGATTCCGATCCGCTGCAGGGCCTGATGGAGCGCCAGCTGTCGCTGCTGGTCCGCCTGATCGACGACCTGCTCGACGTGGCGCGCATCACCCGCGGCAAGCTGGTGCTGCGGCGGGGCCCCACCACGCTGCAGCAGGTGCTGGACTCGGCGGTGGAAACCGCGCGGCCGCAGTTGCAGCAGGGCCGCCACGAGCTGCGGATGGAGCTTCCCGAGGCGCCGGTGCCGATGCAGGCCGACGCGGTGCGCCTGTCGCAGGTGTTCGCGAACCTCCTCAACAACGCGTCGAAGTATTCGGACCCCGGCAGCGCCATCGTGGTGTCCGCGCGCGCTGGCGACGACGGCATCGACGTGGTGGTGCGCGACAGCGGCATCGGCCTGAGCGAGGAGCAGGCGCGCAGCATCTTCGACCTGTTCATCCAGGCCGACACGGCCGTCGAGCGGGCACGTGGCGGGCTGGGCATCGGCCTGACCCTCGTGCAGCAGCTGGTGGAGATGCACGGCGGCAGCGTGTCGGTGCGCAGCGAAGGGCCGGGGCGCGGCAGCGAATTCCGCGTGCGCCTGCCCCCCGCGACCGGCAGTGCGCCGCAGCCGGCGCAGGAAGCGGCCCTCGACGAGGAACCGCCCGCGGACGGCAACGGCCGGCGGGCGATGGTCCTGGACGACAATCGCGACGCGGCCGACACCCTGGCGATGATGCTGGACCTGCTGGGCTTCGAGGTGCGCACGCTCTACGACCCGGAGGCTTTCGACGCGCAGTTCGCCGACTTCGCGCCGGAAGTCGTGTTCCTCGACGTCGGCATGCCCGGGCGCAGCGGTTACGACGTCGCCGCGGCGATGCGCGCGATGCCCGGCGGCGCCGACGTGCTGCTGGTCGCGGTGACCGGGTGGGGACAACCCGAGGATCGACGGCGCTCGCGCGAGGCCGGGTTCGACCGGCACCTGGTGAAGCCACCGGAGCTGCCGGCGATCCAGGCGAT
>DASWQG010000179.1:0-5905 GCA_036403775.1 Luteimonas sp. | reverse complement strand
GCCCGCGACCGGCTGTGCCGACATTCCGCTCGCCGGCGGCGATGCCGCCGCGGTGACGGTGCCCAGCGCCGCCGACGCCTGGGGCGGACCGCGCCCTGACGATGCGGCGACGTTATCCGACCGCGTGGTCAGGTATGCGATCGACGCCACCCTCGACCCGGTGAAGCACACCGTCACCGGCCGCCAGCAGCTGACCTGGCGCAACCGCAGCGCGCAGCCCGTGTGCAGCGTCTACCTGCACCTGTACCTCAATGCGTTCGAGGGGCCCGGCAGCACGTTCATGACCGAGCTGCGCGAGGGCAACGACAGGTTCCGCAGCGGCGTCGGCACGAAGGAGGGCGAGTGGGGCTACATGCGCCTGGACAAGGTCGCCCAGGGCGGCGCGCCGGTGAAGTGGACCTTCGTGCAGCCCGACGGCGGCCCGGCGACCGACCGCACGGTGGTCCGCCTCGACCTGCCCCAGGCGGTGGCGCCCGGCGCCAGCACCACGCTGGACATCGACTTCTTCGACCAGCTGCCGCGCGTGGTCGCGCGCACCGGCTACTACGGCAGCTTCCACCTGGTGGCGCAGTGGTTCCCCAAGATCGGCGTGCTGGAACTGCCGGGCGAGCGCGGCGCCACCGCGCCGCGCTGGAACGCGCATGAATTCCACGCGCACAGCGAGTTCTACGCCGACTTCGGCGAATACGACGTGCGCCTCACCGTGCCGAAGGGCTACACGGTCGGCGCCACCGGCGAGCAGACGGGCGCGCCGGTCGAGCGCGACGGCAAGGTCACCCACCGCTTCGTCCAGGGCGACGTGCACGACTTCGCCTGGACCGCCGACAAGCGCTACGCCGAGCCGCTGGTCGGGCACTACGAGGGCCCCGGCAGCCCGCGCGTCACCGTGAGGGTGCTCTACACGCCCGACTACGCCAGCAACGCGCGGCCGGCGCTCGAGGCGACCCTCGATTCGCTGCGCTATTTCTCGCGCACGCTCGGGCCGTACCCCTACCGCACGGTGACCGTGGTGATTCCGCCGTACCGCGCCGCCGAGGCCGGCGGCATGGAGTACCCGACCTTCTTCACCGCGTCGAGCTACGCCAACGTCGACGAGGGCACGCTGACCCGCGACCTGCTCGACTTCGTCACCATCCACGAGTTCGGCCACGGCTACTTCTACGGGATCCTCGCCTCGAACGAGTTCGAGGAACCGATGCTCGACGAGGGCCTCAACGAGTTCTGGGACCAGCGCATGCTGCGCGAGGCCGGGCGCGACGTGCGCCTGGGCACGCCGCTGACGAAGAAGCTCGGGCTCGACCTGCGGATGCCGGTGTTCGACTACGAGCGCCTGGGCGCGATGACCCGGGCTCCGGCCGATCCGCTCGGCCAGAACAGCTGGAACCGCATGTCCGGCCGCAGCTACGGCACCGTGTACTCGCGCACGGCGACGACGATGCGCGACCTCGAGGCCGAGGTCGGCACGCCGGCGCTGGAGCGCGCGTTCAAGCTCTACTACGCGCGCTGGAAGTTCCGCCACCCCAGCATCGCCGACCTGCGCGACGCGCTGGCCGAGGGCACCGGCCGGCCGGACGTCGTGGCCCGCGTGTTCGCCGACCAGGTCTACGGAGTCAAGCCGGTGGACGATGCGATCGCCGCCTTCCGCAGCAACGAGGTCCTGCCGCAGCCGGGCTACGTCATGCACAAGGGCAAGCGCGTCGAGCTGACGCGCGAGGCCCTGGACAAGGCGGTCGAGGACAAGCGCGAGGCCTGGAAGAAGGCCCATCCGGATGCGAAGCCCGGCACCGGCCCGTTCCCCTATCGCACGCTGGTGCTGGTGCGCCGGGCCGGCGCGGACGTGCCGCAGACCCTGCGCGTCACCTTCGCCGACGGCAGCACCGCGACCGCGCGCTTCAGCGGCACGCGGCCGTGGCAACGCTTCGAGTGGACCCGGCACGCGAAGGCGGTGTCGGTGGAACTGGATCCGGAAGGCAGGCACTACCTGGACGCCACCCGCATCGACAACGGACGCACGCTGGACGCCGACAGCCCCGCCCCGCGCCGGCTCGCCGCCCAGGTCGGCGCCGCGCTGCAGGCCTTCTTCTCCCTCCTGGTGAGCCTATGAACCGCACCCATCGCCGCGGCGGCCTGTCGGCCGCCCTCCTCGGCCTCCAGTCGGCGCTGCAGTGGCGGCTGTGGCTGTTGTGGATCCTCGCCACGCTGCTGCCGACCCTGCTGGTCGCGCTGCCGCTGTGGAGTTCGCTCGAAGCCGGGTTCGGCAACACCCTGCACGGCGCCGACATCGCCACCGGCCGCAACCTGCCGCTGCTGTTCCAGGGGCTCGCGGAAATGGGCGACCACCTCGCCTGGGTCCCGGGCGGATTCGGCGCCGGCGGCGTGCTGATGCTGCTGCTGTCACCGTGGCTGACCGGCATGGTGGTCGCCTCGATGCGCGCCGGGCGCGCGCTCGGCTTCGGCGAGCTGGTGCGCGGCGGCCTCGCCGAATACTGGCGGCTGCTGCGGATGCTGCTCTGGTCGGCGCTGCCGCTGGGACTGGCGCTGGTGGCCGGCAGTGCCGCGATGGCGGGGCTGAAGTCGGGCGCGGAGGATGCCGTGCTTGCGTCGGAAGCGGAGGCGGCCACGCGCAACGGACTGATCATCGCCGGCACGCTGTTCGTCCTCGCCCACGCCACCGTCGAGGCCGGGCGCGCCTGGCTGGGCGCCGACCTGGCGCTGCGCTCGGTAGTCCGCGCCTGGTGGCGCGGGCTGAAGCTGCTGCTGCGGCGGCCGCTGGCGACGCTGCTGGTGTACCTGGTCGCGAGCGTCGTCGGCTATGGCCTGGCGTTGCTGTTCGCCTGGCTGCGCCTGCGCGTGGACGGCGTCGCCCCGGGCGCCGCACTGGCGGGATTCCTGGCCGCGCAGGGAATGGTGGCGATGCTGGCGTTCGGCCGCATCGCCCGCCTGCACGGCCTCGGTGCCCTGGCCGTGGATCGCATGCGGCGGGGCTGAACCCGCCCCGCGCCCCGCCAACCGGGGCGCCATCGCGCGACGGCCATCACGCCTCCCGACGGAAGGGAACGGTACGCTGCGGGTCCAGGGGGACCCATGCACCCACATTGCAGCCCCGAGTCGCCCCAATGCGGCCCGGGACACGAACTCACCGCGGCCCTGCTCGTCGCCTCGACGCCGCGGGACGCGATCGCCGCGCTGGCCACGTTGCTGCCGGTCGGCATCGCGTGCGCGTTTACTTCGCCGCGCTGGCCCGAGGCGATCACCGCCGAGCCGGCGGCGGACGACGCCCAGCTGGCCCGTGCCGTCCGCGAGGTCGCCTCGCGCCGCGCCGGCGGCAACGCCGATCCCCGCTGCCTGCTTCTTTGCGACGAGCCCGGTGGCGCCGTGGCGCTGCTGCGGCTCGAGGCGCCGCTGCCCGCCAACGCGGGCGTGCGCGGCCATTGCGAACTGGCCGGCAGGCGCCTGGCGGAACTGCTGGCGCTGCAGCGCCTGCGCGCCGACGTCGCCCAGCTGGAGAAGGCCGAGCAGCTGCAGCGCGCGCTGTACGCGATCGCCGACATGGCCGGTTCCGAGCTGGACATGCCGGACATGCTCCGCGGCCTGCACCTCATCATCTCCGGGCTGATGTACGCGGAGAATTTCTACATCGCCCTGTACGACGAGGTCGCCGACAGCCTGCGCTTCGCCTACTTCGCCGACACCATGGACCAGGACGGCCCGCCCGCCGGCGAGGTGGTGCCGATGTCGCGCATCCAGCACGGCCTCACCTGGTACCTGGTCAAGGACGCGCGGCCGATGATGGGCAGCACCGAGGAGTTGCGCGCGCAGATGTCCGGCCCGCTGCTGCTCCACGGCGCCGACAGCACCGACTGGCTCGGCGTGCCGATGCTCCGCGACGGCCGGGTGATCGGCGCGCTGGTGGTGCAGAGCTACCTGGAAGGCACGCGCTACACCAGCGCCGACATGACCCTGCTCACCTTCGTCGCCGAGCACGTGCTGACCGCGCTCGAGCGCAAGGGCGCGCGCGAGCAGCTGGAACAGCGCGTCGAGGAGCGTACCCGGCAGCTGGCCCAGGCCAACCGCGACCTCAGCCGCGAGGTGGCCGAGCGGCAGCGCGGCGAGCGGCTGCAGGCGGCGCTGTACCGGCTGGCGGCGCTCGCCACCAGCGAGGACAGCAGCGAGGCGTTCTACCGCAGCGTGCACCAGATCGTCGGCGGCCTGATCGACGCGCGCAACTTCTACATCGCGCTGCTCTCCGAGGACGGGCGCGAGGTGAGCTTCCCCTATGCCGTGGACGCCTGCGAGACCGACTGGTCGCCGCGCAGTTCCGGCCGCGGCCTCACCGAGTACGTGTTGCGCACCGGCAAGCCGCAGGTCGTCGACGGCGCGCGCATCGTCGAACTGATCCGCGCCGGGGAGATCGATCCGCGCTACGTGGACAGCGCGTCGACCAGCTGGCTCGGGGCGCCGCTGCTGGGCGTGCACGGCCCGATCGGCACGGTCGCGGTGCAGTCGTATTCGCAATCGCGCGGCTACGACGCCCGCGACGCCGAGTTGCTCGCCTTCGCCGCGCACCAGATCGCCAACAGCCTGCGCCGTCGCCGGGCGGCCGAGGCGCTGCGCGAGGCCAACGCGAGGCTGGAGGCCAGGGTCGAGGAACGCACCCGCGAGTTGCAGGAGCAGGTCCGGCAACGCGAGGAAGCCGAGGCGCGGCTGCGCCACCAGGTGATGCACGATCCGCTGACCGGGCTGCCCAACCGCGTCTACCTGCTCGACCGCATCGAACGCGCGATCGCCCAGTTGCGGCGCGACCCGTCGCGGCCGTTCGCGCTGCTGTACATCGACGTGGACCGGTTCAAGCAGATCAACGACAACCTCGGCCACCTCGTCGGCGACGACGTGCTGCGCGAGGTCGCGACGCGGCTGCGCGACATCGTTCGCGAGCCCGACGTCGTCGCGCGGCTGTCCGGCGACGAGTTCGCGGTGTTGCTGGAGCGGCTCGACGCCTGCGGCGCCGCCGGCCAGGTCGCCGAGCGGATCATCGCCGCGCTGGCGCGGCCGGTCGAGGTCGACGGGCGCATGCTGCAGACCAGCGCGAGCATCGGCATCGCCGTCTCCGACCACGCCCACCACACCACCGACGAAGTGCTGCTCGACGCCGACATCGCGCTGTACCGGGCCAAGAAGCTCGGCCGCAACCGGCACGTGCTGTTCGAGGAATCCCTGCGCGCCGAGCGCGACCCGCAGGCGTAGGCCCCGGGCGCCGCGCGCGCCCTACAATGCCGCGATGCCGACTCCCCAGACCCGCAAGGCGTTCCTGCAGATCCACGCCTGCGTGCTGCTGTGGGGCTTCACCGCCATCCTCGGCAAGCTGATCACCCTGCCCGCGCTGCCGCTGGTCTGGTGGCGCATGGCGCTGGTGGTGCTGGCGCTGGCCTGCGTGCCGCGCGTCTGGCGGGGGGTCCGCGCGCTGCCGCCGCGGCTGCTGCTGGCCTATGCCGGGATCGGCGTGCTCGTGGCGCTGCACTGGCTCACCTTCTACGGCTCGATCAAGCTGGCCAATGCCTCGGTCGGCGCCACCTGCATGGCGTTGGCGACGGTGTTCATCGCGCTGACCGAGCCGCGGCTGGTGGGGCGGCGCTTCTCCTGGCGCGAGATGCTGCTCGGCATCGCGGTGCTGCCCGGCGTGGCGCTGGTGGTGGGCGGCCTGCCGCACGGCATGCGCATGGGCGTGCTGGTGGGACCGGTCTCGGCGATGTTCGTGGCGCTGTTCGGCGCGCTGAACAAGCGTTACGTCGACCGCGCCGATCCGCTCACCATGACCGCGGTCGAGCTAGGCGCGGGCACGCTGGCGCTGACCGCGCTGGCGCCCCTCATGCCCTTCGTGTTCCCCGCCTTCGCCGGCGCGCTGTTC
>DASWQG010000178.1:0-3735 GCA_036403775.1 Luteimonas sp. | reverse complement strand
GGAGCCCAGCACCCAGGCGTCGCCCGCGCGCCGGGCCACCGAACGGGCCTTGTCCGCGGCCAGGCGCCGGGCCAGGGCCGCGGGCGGTTCGCCCGGGCCCGGCGTCTCGTCCGCCTCGGGCCGCACGGCCTCGAACGGCAGCCGCAGGCGCGCCAGCAGCTCGCGGCGATAGGGCGAAGTGGAGGCCAGGACGAGCCGGGGCATGGGTCAGTGCAGGGTCGGGGCGCGGGCGCGGTCGATCCGCGCCAGCTGCTGGTCGATCCGGCGCCGGCCGGCGTCGATGGAATCGCGCACCTGCGCCAGTTGCTCCAGCGAGGCCTCCTGGCCGTGCTGCTGCAGCCACAGCCGCTGCCGCAGCATTTCCTGCATCGCGTCCTGCACCGGGTTGCCCTCGCCGCCGGCGATCGCCTCGATCTCGGCGCGCGCGGCCCGCAGGCGCGCCTCCAGGGCGTCGGCGGCGTCCAGGACCTGGGCCAGGACTCGCTGGCGGCGGCCACCACGGCGGCGCAGCGCGATCAGCACGAGCACGGACAGCGCCAGCAGGACGAACAGCACGTAAAGGGCGGTCAAGGGCGGAAGCCGGGCCGGTGGGAGGCCCAGTCTGCCGCGCCCCCGCGCGAGCGGCAAATCCCCCGCTGCGGCAAGGACTTGGGTTTGACAGGAGGGAGCCCGACCCGTAACATTTTGCCGCTTATGTCCGCGGATTCGCACGAGTCTCGGGCAGGCGCGCCGCCCCCGGCCCGCCTCCCCGAGGTGCTGGACGCATGGCGCATGGTGGCCGCACGGCGGGGTTTCGAAGGAACCCTGCCGTTGTCGTCCATGGGGCGCCTGCGCGACGTGCTGTGCGACGACGAAGGCGAGGCGCGGTACGCGATCGAGTTCGGCCGCGACGCGCTGCAGGTCCCGTATGTGGAACTCCGCGTACAGGCGGCATTGCCGCTGACCTGCCAGCGCTCGCTGCGGCGCTTCCTGCAACCGGTGCAGGTGGCGCAGCGGCTGGCCCTGCTGGACGAGGGCGTCGACGTGGAGGCAGCCGAGGCCGGCCTGCCGGAGGGCTACGAGCCGCTGCTGGTGCCCGCCGACGGCACGCTGCGGCCGGCGGAGCTGGTCGAGGACGAATTGATCCTCGCCGTGCCGGTGGTGCCCGTGGCGCCCGGCAGCGAGGCGGTGGAACGCGACTGGCCGGTGCCGGGCGCGGAAGCGGAACAGGCCAGCCCGTTCGCGGCGCTGGCGGCGTTGAAGAAGCGCGACAAGGAATAGTTGGACCCAAGGCGTCGCCTTACAGGCGGCAATGAAGCAAATCGAAGCTGGAGCAATCCCATGGCTGTGCAGAAGTCCCGAGTCTCCCCGTCCCGCCGCGGCATGCGCCGCGCCCATGACGCGCTGAGCGCCAAGCAGCTGGCCACCGACCCGACCTCGGGCGAGACCCACCTGCGCCACCACGTCACTGCCGACGGCTACTACCGCGGCAAGCAGGTCGTGGCGCCGAAGACCAAGATCGTCGAAGAAGACTGATCCCGAGATGGCCTTCGCGCGGATCGCGGGCACCGGCAGCTACCTGCCGGAGAAGGTGCTGACCAACGACGATCTTGCGAAGTTCGTCGACACCAGCGACGAATGGATCGCCAGCCGCACCGGCATCCGGGAGCGGCACGTCGCCGCCGAAGGCGAGACCACGGGCGACCTGGCCTACCAGGCCGCCCTCCGCGCGATGGAAGCCGCGGGCGTGGACGCGTCCGAGCTCGAGCTGATCGTGCTCGGCACCACCACGCCGGACCTGATCTTCCCGTCCACCGCGTGCCTGCTGCAGGCCCGGCTGGGCGCCAACGGCTGCCCGGCGTTCGACGTCAACGCCGCCTGCTCCGGCTTCGTCTACGCGCTGTCGGTCGCCGACAAGTTCATCCGCGCCGGCGCGGTGAAGACCGCGCTGGTGGTGGGCGCCGAAACCCTGACGCGCATGCTTGACTGGAGCGACCGCAGCACCTGCGTGCTGTTCGGCGACGGCGCCGGCGCGGTGGTGCTCAAGGCGGACGAGGAGACCGGCATCCTCGGCACGCACCTGCACGCCGACGGCGCCAAGAAGGAACTGCTCTGGAACCCGGTCGGCGTGTCGGTCGGGTTCAAGCCGGAAGAACACAACGCCGGCGTCAAGGTGCTGATGACCGGCAACGAGGTCTTCAAGCACGCGGTCAAGGCGCTCGACTCGGTGGTCGAGGAAACGCTGGCTGCCAACGGCCTGGACCGCCACGAGATCGACTGGCTGATTCCCCACCAGGCCAACCTGCGCATCATCGAGGCCACGGCCAAGCGCCTGGACATGCCGATGGAGCGCGTCATCGTCACCGTCGACCGCCACGGCAACACCTCCTCCGGTTCGGTGCCGCTGGCGCTGGACGAGGCCGTGCGCTCGGGCAAGGTCGAGCGCGGGCAGCTCGTGCTGCTGGAGGCCTTCGGCGGCGGCTTCACCTGGGGCAGCGCGCTGCTGCGGTATTGAGTCGCGCGCAAGGGCCTCAATACGCCCGGGTACAGACGATCGCGACTTGAGGCCCTTATCATGCGCGTCCTTTTGAAACGCCCCGCGCCATGACCGCTTCCATCGCCTTCGTGTTCCCCGGCCAGGGATCGCAATCGACCGGCATGCTCGGCGAACTCGCCGCCGCGTACCCGCAGGTGCGCGAGGCGTTCGCCGAAGCGTCCGAGGGCGCCGGCGTGGACCTGTGGGCGCTGTCGCAGGAAGGTCCCGAGGAGCGGCTCAACCAGACCGAGTTCACCCAGCCGGCGCTGCTCGCCGCGGGCGTCGCCGCGTGGCGCGCGTGGCAGCGCGCACGGGGCCCGATGCCGTCGGTGCTCGCCGGCCACAGCCTCGGCGAGTACAGCGCGCTGGTCGCGGCCGGCGCGCTGTCGCTGCACGACGGCGCGAAGCTGGTGCGCCTGCGCGGCCAGCTGATGCAGGACGCCGCGCCTCCGGGCACCGGCGCGATGGCCGCCGTGCTCGGCGCCGAGGACGAGGTGGTGGCGCAAGCCTGCCGCGACGCCTCTGGCGACGAGGTCGCGGTGCCCGCGAACTACAACTCGCCCGGCCAGGTCGTCATCGGCGGCCACGCGGCCGCGGTCGACCGCGCGCTCGCGCTGCTGGCGGAGCGGGGCGTGCGCAAGGCGGTGAAGCTGGCGGTGAGCGTGCCCTCGCACACGCCGCTGATGCGCGAGGCCGCCAACCGCCTGTCCGAGGCGATGGCCGGCCTGCGCTGGCACGAGCCGTCGCTGCCGGTGGTGCAGAACGTGGACGCGGAAGTGCACGAGGGCGTGCAGTCGATCCGCGACGCGCTCGTGCGCCAGCTCTACCTGCCGGTGCAGTGGACCGGCTGCGTGCAGGCGCTCGCCGCCCGCGGCGCCACCCGCATCGCCGAGTGCGGCCCGAACAAGGTCCTCACCGGCCTGGTCAAGCGCATCGACAAGTCGCTCGACGCCCGCCCCCTCGGCACGCCGTCGGACTTCGATGCCGCCCTGAACGAATGGAACCCCGCATGAGCCAGCTTCCCCTCTCCGGCGAGATCGCCCTGGTCACCGGCGCCAGCCGCGGCATCGGCGCCGCCATCGCCGACGAACTCGCCGCGCAGGGCGCGACCGTCATCGGCACCGCGACCACCGACGCGGGCGCGCAGGCCATCGCCGAACGCCTCGCCGCGAAGGGCGGCCATGGCCGCATGCTCGATGTCACCGACGGCGCGTCGGTCG
>DASWQG010000177.1:0-7232 GCA_036403775.1 Luteimonas sp. | reverse complement strand
CACCAGCACATCGCCCGGTGCCACGCGGTCGCCTTCCATCACCCGGCGCTCGAGCACCAGTCTGGCGATTTCCGCGCCGACCTCCACCCGCGAGGGCGCCGCCACCCGGCCGGTCGCGACGACGTCCTGCACCAGCGGCGCGGCGACGACCTCGTAGCCGGGCAGGGTGGGGCCGCGCAGCCGGGCCCAGGCCCAGGCGGCCAGCAGCAACGCGGCCAGCGCGGCCGCGGCGAGCAGCCATTGGCGGCGGGTGGGACGGAACGCCATGCATCACCGTCGGGACAAGGGCGGGCGACCATCTTCGCCCAGATCGGCCCGGCGGACGATGCACCCGCCGGTCTCAGTGCGGCGGGGCCCCGAACGCGAACGAATCCATCGACAGCACGCCGTAGGTCATGCCGCCGGGCACCGGTGTGCCGGCTTCGTCGCGGCGGCTCGCGCCGAGGGCGACCAGCAACGGCAGGAAATGCTCCTCGGTCGGATGCGCGCGCGTGGCGAACGGTGCGCGTGCGCGATAGTCGAGCAGCGCCTCGACGTCGCGCCGGGCCACCGCGGCGGCGACCCAGTCCGCGAACGCCTGCGCGTATTCGGGATCGCGCACATCCTGGCGGAACTCGTACAGGTTGTGGGTTAGGCTGCCGGAACCGACCACGAGCACGCCGCGCTCGCGCAGCGGCGCCAGGACCTCGCCCATCCGCAATGCGGTCGCCGGAGTGGCATCGATGGGCAGCGAGACCTGCAGCACCGGCACGTCGGCGTCGGGACGCAGGTAACGCAGCGGCACCCAGGCACCGTGGTCGAGGCCGCGGGCGGGATCCACGTGGGCGTCGAACCCGGTGGCGCGCAGGCGTTCGACGAGTTCCTGTGCCAGCGCGGGATCGCCCGGGGGCTCATAGCGCAGCGCGTACAACGGCTGCGGGAAGCCGCCGAAGTCGTGGATCGTGTCGGGTGCGGCGGCGCCGGTGACGCGCACGCCGCGCGTCTGCCAGTGCGGCGACACGACGACGATGGCGCGCAGGGCGCCGAGGGCGCCGCCGAACGCCTGGAGATTCGGGCCGAGCACGCCCGGCTCCAGCGCGAACATCGGCGAGCCGTGGGAGACGAACAGGGCGGGGGAGCGGGTCATGTCGGCAGTCCTCCTGCGTTCAAAAAAAATACCGCGGGGCTCGAGCCCCGCGGCGAAGTGGGCAAACGGGGGAAGGGAACGGTTCAGTGGGCGAGCGCCGGCGCGCGTCGCGCAGCGAGCTTCTCGTCCACGCTCAGTGCGCCGGGGCCGTTCGCCGCCAGCACCAGGAAGCCGCCGGCGATGGCCAGGTTCTTCCAGAACAGCAGCGCGGCGAGCACGGTGAAGCCGGCGAAGGCCAGCGAGAGCCAGCGGGTGAACAGGCCGGCGAGGATCGCCAGCCCGCCGCCCAGTTCCAGCGCGATCACCAGCGGCAGCAGCAGGCCCGGCACGCCGGCCGATTCCATGTAGCCCTGGGTCGCGGCGTAGCCGGCGATCTTCGACCAGCCGGACGTGATGAAGATGAGCGAGAGGCCGAGGCGGCCGAGGAGCGAGAGCGAAGCATTCATGGCGGTCAGTCCCTTGGAAGTGGTCCCGGATGGGTGGATGACCACTTTATTGTTCCGAACGGAAGTGATAAACAGCCTTCATGTAAAAACACTGTTCCGATAGAAGGAACAATCGGATGCTCGACCTCCAGCAGCTCGCCAGCTTCCTCGCCGTGGTCCGCGCCGGCAGTTTCGTGGGCGCCGCCGAGGCCACAGGCCTGTCCAAGGCCGCGGTCTCGCGCCATGTCTCCGAGCTGGAGGCGACCCTCGGCGTGCGCCTGCTGCACCGGACCACGCGCCGCCTGTCGCTGACCGACGAGGGCCAGCGCTTCCAGGCCCGCGCCGCCGAACTGATGGAGGCGCTGGAGGACCTGGAATCCGCCACCGCCTCGAGCGGCGGCGAGGCCAGCGGCGTGTTGCGGATCAACGCGCCGGTGACCTTCGGCAACCTGCACCTGGCGCCGCTGTGGCCGCGGTTCCTGGCGGCGAATCCGAAGGTCACGCTGGACATCACCCTCAACGACCGGGTGGTGGACCTGGTGGACGAGGGCTACGACCTGGCCATCCGCATCACCACGCTCGGCGATTCGCAACTGGTGAGCCGGCGGCTGGCGACCACGCGGATGGTGCTGTGCGCTTCGCCCGGTTACCTGGCCGCGCACGGCACGCCACGGCATCCGCGCGAGCTCACCGGCCACCGCGTGCTGGCCTACAGCTACTGGACCAGCGGCGACGAGTGGCGCTTCACCGGCCCCGCGGGCGACGCCTCGGTGCGGGTGAAGCCGTGCCTGCGCAGCAACAGCGGCGACACCTGCCGCGTGGCGGCGCTGCACGACCAGGGCGTGATCCTGCAACCCGACTTCCTGGTCGGGCCCGACCTGCGCGCGGGCACGCTGGTGGAGCTGATGCCGGAGTACCGCTCGCTGGAACTCGGGATCCACGCGGTCTACCCCACGCGCAAGCACCTGCCGATGAAGACGCGGCTGCTGGTGGATTTCCTGGTGGACGCCCTGCGCACGCCGGATGTGCGAAGGTGGGGCCATGAACGCTGACGCCGTCCCGCTCCGCATCGATTTCGTCTCCGACGTCGTCTGCCCGTGGTGCGCGATCGGGCTGAAGTCGCTGGAACTGGCCCTGGAACGCACGCGGGGCGAAGTGGAGGCCGAACTGCACTTCCAGCCGTTCGAGCTGAACCCGCAACTGGCCGCGGAAGGCGAGGACGCGGCGGGCCACCTGCAGCGCAAGTACGGCATCACCGCGGAACAGGCGGAGGCGAACCAGCGGGCGATCGTCGAGCGCGGCGCGGCGCTCGGCTTCACCTTCGACATGGACCGGCGCAGCCGCATCTACAACACCTTCGACGCGCACCGCCTGCTGCACTGGGCCGGGGCCGAAGGCGAGGCGGCGCAGCGCTCGCTGAAGCATGCCCTGCTGCGTGCGTACTTCACCGAGGGGCGCGACGTGTCGAACCACGACGTGCTGGCGGACATCGCCGGAGAGGCCGGCCTCGCCACCGCGCGCGCACGCGAGATCCTGGCGTCGGACGAATTTGCCGATGAAGTGCGGATCGGCGAGCAGTTCTTCCAGTCGCACGGCATCCGCGCCGTGCCGGCGATCATCATCGAGCGCAAACACCTGGTCTCCGGCGGGCAGCCGCCGGAGGTGTTCGAGCAGGCGTTGCGGCAGATCGCCGCGGAGAAGCGCGCGTCCGCCTAGGCGCCGGCCGGGATCTCCGGCTCGACGAGGTGCCTGAGCTGCGACAGCGAATCCTGCCAGCCCAGGTAGCAGGCCTCGACCGGGATCGCGTCGGGGATGCCTTCCTGGACGACGGTGAGTTCGGTGCCGACGGACACCGCCTTGAACTCGACCGTGGTCCGCATCTCGCCGGGCAGGTTCGGATCCTCGAATTGGTCCGAATAGACGATGCGCTGTTCCGGGACCAATTCGAGCCATTCACCGCCGAATGCGTGGCTGCCGCCGCCGGAGAAGTTGCTGAAGCTCATCCGGTAGCGGCCGCCGACGCGCGGATCGAATTCGTGGACCGTGCAGGTGAAACCGTGCGGCGGCAGCCATTTGGCCTGCGCGGCGGCGTCGGTGAAGGCACGGAAGACCCGCTCGGGCGGGGCGGCGAAAACGCGATGGAGACGGACGGTACCGGTCATGGCGACCTCCAGTGGCAGTCGGTCCCCGGATGATCGAGCAACTCAGGAACCGGCGCCCGCGCGCGGGACCACGGAAATCTTGCCGTCGTTCTCGATCGTGGCCTCGGCGATGTCCTCGAGCCGGGAGATGCCCTGCGTGGCGCGGGCCGCCGAGAGCACCTCGTATTCGTCCACGCGCGCCTTGTCGGCGACCTCCTGGTCCCAGTCGCCGCCGCGCTGCACGCGCACCGGCGCGCCCTCGAGCCATTGGCTCGCGGCCGGCGAGTAGTGCTTGACCACCGACAGCAGCACGCTCACCCCGACCAGGGTCACGATCAGCAGCACCGCGTTGGTGAGCGAGTGGTCGCTGTCCACCATCGCCTGCTGCGTGGTCTCGGAAATGATCAGCAGCAGCACCAGCTCGAAGGGCGAGGTCTGCGCCAGCGTGCGCTTGCCGGCGATGCGGAAGATCAGGAACAGGATGGCGTAGATCACCACGCCGCGGATCACGGATTCCATGGCAGTGCCTCAGGGCAGGACGTACTGGTCGAGCAGGAGCGGCGCCGCGCCTTGGGTGGCGACCTGGCCGCGGACATGGCCGAAGGTGGCGGGCCGGAACTGGAACACGATGTCCGCCGGGCGCTCGCCGCCGTCGGTGGCGAAGGCGAACTCGGTGTAGCCGGGCCCGGTCCGCACTTCGCGCGGTTCGGGCCGGATCGACTCCAGTTCCACTTCCTCAAGCAACGACGCATCGAAGCGCAGGCGGACCTCACCGTTGCCCGACAATGCGGGCGCGGCGTGGAAGCGGTATTCGGTGGGCGCGCTCGCGCGCTGCACGCGGTCGTAGTCCAGCGACAGCGTCGCGGCGTCGCCGGCCGACGCGCGGCTCATCGGGCCATAGCCGAGCAGTCCGAGCAGCGCCGCCAGCACCAGCAGGGCCATCAGCGTCCAGCCGATGCGCTCCAGCCGCCATTCCAGCCGCTGGTGGGCCAGGTCCTCGTCGATCTCGATGCCGTCCTGCTTCCGGCGCGCCATGGCATTGGCTCCGAGCGGAGGGGAGGCCAAAGGAATACGGGCCCACGCGCCTGCGTGACGTGAAACGCGCGCGGCCGCCCCGGCACTTGCCGCGGGGCCGGGACGCCGGGTTAACTTGCGCCGATGCGAAAGCCTTCCCTGTGGTCCGAGCTGCGCGCCGCCCTGCGCGGCACCGAGGCCGACTACACCACCATCCCGCTGCGCCGCGCGGTGTTCCTGCTCGCGGTGCCGATGGTGATGGAGCTCGTGCTCGAATCCACCTTCGCGGTCGTGGACATCTGGTTCGTCGCCCGGCTCGGGCCTTCGGCGGTGGCCACCGTCGGCCTGACCGAGACCTACCTGTTCCTGCTGTACTCGATCGCGATGGGCCTGGCGATGGCGGTCACCGCGACGGTGGCGCGCCGCACCGGCGAGCACGACCGCGACGCGGCCGCGATCACCGCGGTGCAGGCGATCTGGATCGCGTTGCTCGCCTCGGTGCCGTTCGCCATCGCCGGCATCGGCTGGGCGCGCGAGCTGCTCACGCTGATGGGCGCCGACGCCTGGACCCTCGAGCACGGCGTCGGCTACATGCAATGGGCGCTGGGCAGCAACGTGGTGATCATGCTGCTGTTCGTGATCAACGCGATCTACCGCGGCGCCGGCGACGCGGCGATCGCCATGCGGGTGCTGTGGGTGGCCAACGCGCTCAACATCGTGCTCGACCCGATCCTGATCTTCGGCTTCGGCCCGATCCCCGCGTTCGGGATCGAGGGCGCCGCGATCGCCACCACCATCGGCCGCGGCGCCGGCGTGCTGATGCAGCTCTGGATCCTGTTCCGCGGCGGCGAACACATCCGCGTGCTGGCCTCGCAGCTGCACTGGCGCGGCGACATCGTCCGCAACATCGTGCGCACGTCGCTGGGCGGCGTGGGGCAGATGATCATCGGCATGACCTCGTGGATCTTCCTGGTGCGCATCCTCGCCAGCATCGGCAGCGAGGCGGTGGCCGGGGCGACGATCGCGCTGCGGACGATGATGTTCGTGATGATGCCGGCCTGGGGCATGTCCAACGCCGCCGCCACGCTGGTCGGGCAGAACCTGGGCGCGAAGCAGCCCGGCCGCGCCGAGGCCAGCGTCTGGCACATCGGCTGGTACAACATGGGCTACCTGCTGGCGGTGTCGGTGTTCTTCTTCCTGTTCAACGAAGCGATCATCGGCCTGTTCACCGACGACGCGCAGGTCATCGCCGTCGGCGCGCTGTGGCTGCGGATCCTCTCGTTCTCGTTCTGGATCTACGGCTGGTGGATGGTCTCGGTGCAGGCCTTCAACGGCGCCGGCGACACCGCGACGCCGACGAAGATCAACCTGGTCTTCTTCTGGCTGATCCAGATCCCGCTGGCCTGGTGGCTGGCGCTGCGCATGGACTGGGGCGCGTCGGGGGTGTTCTGGGCGGTGTTCGTGTCCGAGTCCGCGGTCGGCCTGTTCACGCTTTGGCTGTTCAGCCGCGGCGGCTGGAAGACGGCGCAGGTGTAGCGCCCCCGTGACTTTGGTCAGGGTGACGGCCCGCTCTTCACGGCGGCTTCACCCGCCGCTATCGTGCCCCGAGACCCAACCCGGAAGGGCCCGATGATCACGATCCGCTCGCTGTCCAAGACCTACGCCAACGGCGTCCGCGCCCTGGACGACATCAGCCTCGACATCCCGCGCGGCATGTTCGGTTTGCTCGGCCCCAATGGCGCCGGCAAGTCCTCGCTGATGCGGACCCTGGCCACGCTGCAGGACGCCGACGGCGGCACGGCGACGATGGAGGACGGCAACGGCGGCAGCATCGACATGCTGCGGGAGAAGGACGCGGTGCGGCGCCGGCTCGGCTACCTGCCGCAGGACTTCGGCGTCTACCCGAAGGTCAGCGCCGAGGACCTGCTGAACCATTTCGCGGTGCTCAAGGGCCTCACCGCCCGCGGGCCGCGCAGGGAGACGGTCGAGGGACTGCTGAAGCAGGTCAACCTGTGGGACGCGCGCAAGCGCAAGCTCGGCACCTACTCCGGCGGCATGCGCCAGCGCTTCGGCATCGCCCAGGCGCTGCTGGGCCAGCCGCGGCTGGTGATCGTGGACGAGCCGACGGCGGGCCTGGACCCGGAGGAGCGCAACCGCTTCCTCAACCTGCTGGCCGAGATCGGCGAGAACGTGGCGGTGATCCTGTCCACGCACATCGTCGAGGACGTCACCGACCTGTGCCAGCGGATGGCGATCATGAACAAGGGCCAGGTCCTGCTGGCCGGCAGGCCGGCGGACGCGATCAGCGCGCTGGAGGGCCAGGTCTGGCGCCGCAGCGTCGACAAGGCCGCGTTGGCGCAGTACCAGGCGCGCTACCAGGTGCTGTCGACGCGGCTGGTCGGCGGCCAGCCGATGATCCATGTCTTCTCCGCGTCCGACCCGGGCGACGGCTTCGAGCGCATCGACGCCGGGCTCGAGGACGTCTATTTCCGGCAGCTGCGCCTGCAGCAGAAGGCGGCCTGACGT
>DASWQG010000176.1:0-1660 GCA_036403775.1 Luteimonas sp. | reverse complement strand
GGCGGCCAGCGCCGGCGCCGCCACCGCCGCGGCCTGCCCCCGGCGCGCCACGCCCGGCCTCAGCCGCGCAGGGCCATCACCGCGTCCACCTCGAACGCGGCGCCCCGCGGCAACGCCGAGACCTCGATGGTCGAACGGGCCGGGTACGGGGCCTGGAAGTACTCGGCCATCACCGCGTTGACCGCGGCGAACTGCGCGAGGTTGGTGAGGTACAGGCCGACGCGGACGATGTCGTCGAAGGAGCCGCCCGCGGCGTCGCAGACCGCGCGCAGGTTGTCGAACGCGCGCCGGGCCTGGACGGTGATGTCGCCCTCGACCAGCTCGCCGGTGGCGGGGTCGATCGGGACCTGCCCGGAGAAGTACACCGTATCGCCGGCGCGGACGGCCTGCGAGTACGGGCCGATGGCGGCGGGAGCGCGGTCGCTGTGGATGGCTTGGCGTGGCATGTCGGTCCCCAGTGTTCGGTTCCCGGCATCGTAAGCCAAATCGCTACAGCCGCTGCACGCCGTGCGCCACGGACAGGCGCCGCACGCGCCGGATGACCTCGGCGATGTGCTTGCGGTCGCGCACCTCGATCGCGAAGCGGATCGAAGCGATGTTGCTGTCGCGCTCCACGTACTCCACGCCGTCGATGTTGGAATCGGCCTGCGCGATCGCCGCCGCCACCTGCGCCAGCACGCCCGGCCGGTTCTCGACCTCGACCATCAGCGCGCTGTGGAAGTCGCCGGAGACCTCGCGGTCCCAGTCGATGGCGACCCAGCGCTCGGGCGACTTGCGGTAGTCGGCGACGTTCGGGCAGTCCAGGCGGTGCACCACCAGGCCCTTGCCGGTGGTGTGGTAACCCATGATCTCGTCGCCGGGGATCGGCAGGCAGCAGTTGGCGAAGGTGACGACGCCGCGCTCGTGGCCGGTGATCAGGATGCGGTCGCCAGGCTGGCGGCCGGCGAAGGGATCCTCGGGCGCCGGCCTGCGCGGCGCCTCGACGTGCTCGGGCACCGCGGCCGGCTTCATCGCCAGCACCTTCGCCACCTGCGAGGGCATGCGGTTGCCCAGCGCGATGTCGGCCAGCAGGGCCTCCAGCCGCGGGTAGCGGTTCTCGGCCAGGTACGCGTCCAGCCGCGCCGGCGGCAGGCGGTCGAGCGAGGTCTCCAGCCGTTCCAGCGAGCGGTCGAGCATGCGGTGGCCCAGCCGCACCGCGTCCTCGTGCTCGAGCTGCTTGAGCTGGTGGCGGATCGCCGTGCGCGCCTTGCCGGTGGCGACGAACTCCAGCCACTGCGGCTGCGGCGCGGCCGACTTCGCCGTGATCACCTCGACCTTCTGCCCGCTCGCCAGCTTGGTGCGCAGCGGCACCAGCTGCTTGTCCACGCGCGCGGCGACGGCGTGGTTGCCGACGTCGGTGTGGACCGAATAGGCGAAGTCCAGCGCGGTGGAGTTGCGCGGCAGCGAGAGGATGTCGCCCTTGGGCGTGAACAGGTAGACCTCGTCGGGGAACAGGTCGACCTTGACGTTCTCCAGGAACTCCAGCGACGAGCCGGTGCCGCGCTGGCTCTCCAGCAGGCCCGCGATCCAGGTGTGCGCGCGCACGTGGGCGACGTTGCCGCTGCCGCCGTGCTTGTACATCCAGTGCGCGGCGATGCCGCGCTCGGCGACCAGGTCCATC
>DASWQG010000175.1:0-2982 GCA_036403775.1 Luteimonas sp. | reverse complement strand
GAGGGCGACCCTGCGCGCGCAGCCGCCGCTGGTGCGCTACCGCGACCCGGCCACGGGCGAGTCGAAGGAGGCGTTGCTGCGGCCGGAAGCAGTGGCCGGCCTGATGCGCATGTACGCCTACATGCCGATGGCCTCCGCGCTGCTGCCGCTGCAGCTGCACGAGGCGGCCCAGGGCCGTTACGACGGGCTGATGGCGTTGACCCGGTTGCTGGGCGAAAGCATCGGCGACCAGATGGCGATGGGCATGCAGCTGTCGGTGGTGTGCAGCGAGGACGCCGCCGGCTTCAAGGCCGATCCCGCCGCCGAGGGCACGCTGCTGGGCAACCAGTTCGCCGAGTTCCTCGGCGCGCAGTGCGAGGCGTGGCCGAAGGGCGCGATGCCCGACGGCTTCCACCAGCCGCTGTCCGGGAACGTGCCGGCGCTGGTGCTGGAAGGCGAGTTCGATCCGGTGACGCCGCCGCGCTACGGCAAGCAGGTCGTCGCCCACCTGCCCAGGGCGCGCCTGCTGGTGCTCAAGGGCCAGGGCCACAACGTGATCGGCGCCGGCTGCATGCCGAAGCTGTTCGCGCAGTTCATCGCGACCGCGGATGCGAAGGCCCTGGACGCCAAGTGCCTGGACGACCTCGCCTACGTGCCGCCGTTCACCTCCTTCAACGGCTGGGAGCCGTAATCCGATGATCATTGCAGAACACCTGCGCAAGACCTTCCCCGGCCGGGGCAAGGACAAGGGACGCGTGGTCGCGGTCGACGACGTCGGCTTCGAGGCGCGCGACGGCGAGATCACGGGCCTGCTCGGCCCCAACGGCGCCGGCAAGACCACCACGCTGCGCATGCTCTACACGCTGATGAAGCCCGAGAGCGGGCGCGTGCTGGTGGACGGCCGCGACGTCGCCAGCGACGCCGAGGCCGCGCGCCGCGCGCTCGGCGTGCTGCCCGACGCCCGCGGCGTCTACAAGCGGCTGACCGCGCGCGAGAACATCCGCTACTTCGGCGAGCTGCACGGGATGTCGCGCGAGGCGATCGAGGCGCGCACCGCGGTGCTGGCCGAGGCGCTGCAGATGCAGGACTTCCTGGACCGCCAGACCGAGGGCTTCTCGCAGGGCCAGCGCACCAAGACCGCGATCGCGCGGGCCCTGGTCCACGACCCGCGCAACGTCATCCTGGACGAGCCGACCAACGGCCTGGACGTCATGACTACGCGCGGCCTGCGCGAGTTCCTGCGCCGGCTGCGCGGCGAGGGCCGCTGCGTGATCTTCTCCAGCCACATCATGCAGGAGGTCGCCGCGCTGTGCGACCGCATCGTGGTGATCGCGCACGGCCGCGTGGTCGCCGAGGGCAGCGCCGACGCGCTGCGAGAACAGACCGGCCACGACAACCTCGAGGACGCATTCGTCCAGCTCATCGGCTCTGAAGAAGGACTGCACGCATGAAGGCGATGATGATCGTCTGGATGAAGGAACTGCGGGAGCTGGTCCGCGACCGCCGCACGCTGATGCTCAGCCTGCTGATGGGTCCGCTGATGGCGCCGCTGCTGGTGATCGGCATGGCCAAGCTCGGCGAGAGCACCGCCCGCGACCAGATGGAGCAGCCGCTGGAAGTGGCCATCGTCGGCGCGGAGCATGCGCCGAACCTGGTGGCGTGGCTGCACGGGCAGGGCATCGAGCGCAAGGAGGTGGCCGATCCCGACGCGGCGATCCGCTCGCAGGCCGAGGACGTGTACCTGCGCATCGGCGAGGGCTTCGGCAAGGACTGGCGCGCCGGCACGCCGGCGGTGGTGGAGCTGGTGCACGACTCGACCCGGCGCGACTCGGCGATCCCGATGCGGCGGCTGGAGTCGGCGCTGGAGCGCTACAGCCAGCAGGTCGGCGCGTTGCGCCTGCTCGCGCGCGGCATCAATCCGGGCGTGGCGGCGCCGCTGACGGTGTCGCACAAGGACCTGTCCACGCCGGAGGCGCGCGGCGCGACGATCGCGGCGATGATGCTGCCGTACATGCTGATCCTGTTCGCGTTCCTGGGCAGCATGCAGCTGGTGCTCGACACCACCGCCGGCGAGCGCGAGCGGCAGTCGCTCGAGCCGTTGCTGGCGACGCCCGCCAGGCGCGGCGCGATCGTCAGCGGCAAGATCGCCGCGGCCTGCTCGCTCGGCGTCGCCGCGCTGCTGCTCACGCTGCTCGGCTTCAAGGTCGGCGCGGAAGTCGCCGGCGGGATCTCGCGGCAGATGTCGGTGGACGGCGCCGCGATCGGGCTGATGATGCTGGTGCTGCTGCCGATGGTGTTCTTCGGCGGCACCCTGCTCACGGTCATCGCCGCCGGCGCCAAGTCGGTGAAGGAGGCGCAGAGCTACATGGGCCTGCTGGTGCTGCTGCCGATGATCCCGACGCTGATCCTGATGGTGAACCCGGTGAAGAACCAGCTGTGGATGTTCGCCGTGCCGTTCCTGTCGCAGAACCAGATGCTGCTGAAGGTGATCCGCGGCGAGGCGATCAGCGGCGCGCAGTGGGGCGTGTACCTGGCGGTCGGGCTGGCGATCCCGGCGCTGCTGTGGCTGGTGGCCGTGCGCCGCTACCACCAGGAGAAGCTGGCCGTCTCCGCCTGACGGGGTACATGGCGGCAAGAAGAAGGGCCCGGTTTCCCGGGCCCTTCGTGTTTGCGGCACGTGGCGCGTGGCTTATTCCGCCGGCTTGAACTCGATCATGCGGCGGGTGGTGACCGGCTGGCTCACCGGCTGGAAGCGCCAGCGGTTCACTGCGGCCAGCGCCTCGCGGTCGAACACGCGCGGCGGCGACGCGCTGACCACGCGCGAGGAGGTCACGGTGCCGTCGGTGCCCACGGTGAACTCGACCTCGACCTCGCCGGCGCGGCGACGGCGCTGCGCTTCGCGCGGATAGTTCGGCGCGGGCAGGCTGATCGGGCGCAGCGTGGTGTTGGCGGTCGCGGCGGGTTGCGTGGCCGGGGCCGCGGGCTGGGTGGCCGGCGCGGTGG
>DASWQG010000174.1:0-4181 GCA_036403775.1 Luteimonas sp. | reverse complement strand
GGCGCGCCTGTCGCGCAGCGGCGACGCGACGCCGCAGCCGGGCGACCCGGCGTCGCCGGTGGTGCGCGTGCGCCCGGGGGACGGCGCGCCCGTCGAACTGGTGATCGGCGCCCTTTAGATCGGCGCCCTTTAGAATCGCGGGATGACCGAGTTCATCCCGCCCGCCACGCGCTTCGTCGACCTGCCCTCGCCGTTCCCGATGAAGCGCGGCGGCATGCTGCACGGCGCGCGGATGGCCTACGAAACCTGGGGCCGGCTGGATGCCGCGGGCGACAACGCGCTGCTGATCCTCACCGGCCTGTCGCCGGACGCGCACGCGGCCAGCCACGCGGCCAACCCCGCGCCCGGCTGGTGGGAAGCGATGGTGGGCCCGGGCAAGGCCATCGACACCGATCGCTGGTTCGTGGTCTGCGTCAATTCGCTGGGCAGCTGCAAGGGCTCCACCGGCCCGGCCTCCGCGAATCCCGCCACCGGCGAGCCCTACCGCCTCGACTTCCCCGAGCTGTCCATCGAGGACGGCGCCGACGCCGCCTTCCACGTGTTGCGCGCGCTGGGCATCGAGCGCCTGGCCTGCGTGGTCGGCAACTCGATGGGTGGCATGGCCGCGCTCGCCTTCCTGCAGCGGCATCCGGGCATCGCCCGCGCGCACGTGAACATTTCCGGCGCCGCGCACGCGCTGCCCTTCTCGATCGCGATCCGCTCGCTGCAGCGCGAGGCGATCCGCCTCGACCCGGCGTGGAACGAGGGCCACTACGACGACGCGCACTATCCCGAGTCGGGCATGCGCATGGCGCGCAAGCTCGGCGTGATCACCTACCGTTCGGCGCTGGAATGGGACGGCCGCTTCGGCCGCGTGCGCCTGGATTCGGACCGGCGCGACGACGAGGATCCGTTCGGCCTGGAGTTCGAGGTCGAAAGCTACCTCGAAGCGCACGCGCGGCGCTTCGTCCGCAACTTCGACCCGAACTGCTACCTCTACCTGAGCCGCTCGATGGACTGGTTCGACCTCGCCGAGTACGCGGCCGCGCCGTGCGCCGACCAGGCCGGCGACGTGCTCTCCGCGCTGTCGGCGATCCGCCTGGAGCGCGCGCTGGCGATCGGCGTGGCGACCGACATCCTGTTCCCGCTGCAGCAGCAGGAGCAGATCGCCGATGGGCTGCGCGCCGGCGGCGCCGATGCCCGCTTCCTGCCGCTGGAGTCGCCGCAGGGCCACGACGCCTTCCTGGTGGATTTCGCCCGTTTCGACCCCGCCGTCCGCGGATTCCTCGCCGCGCTATGATGGGCGCCATGAACGACGCGTGTTGCCCCGACCTGGACTTCCCCGGCCACGACAAGCTGGTCCGGGCCATCGACGAGGCGGTCGCCGCCGGCGACCAGCACGCGATCACCGCCGCCCTGCGCGGCACCCTGTGCGGCATGATCCGCGACAGGGACGTCCAACTACCGGACTGCGTGCACGAGCCGGTCGAGGGGCATTACGCGCGGCGCGAGCTGTATCGCAGCCCCACCCACGGCTACAGCGTCGTCGCCATGACCTGGGGCCCCGGCCAGGGCACGCCGATCCACGACCATTGCGGCCTGTGGTGCGTGGAGGGGGTCTGGGACGGGGAACTGGAGATCACCCAGTACGAGCTGCTGGAGCGCGATGGCGAGCGCTTCCGGTTCCGCGCCGCCGGCGGCATCCACGCCGGCCCGGGCAGCGCCGGCAGCCTGATCCCGCCGCACGAATACCACGCCATCCGCAACGCCAGCGCCGACCGCGTCGCCATTTCGCTGCACATCTACAAGGCGCCGATGGAAGCCTGCTCGATGTTCGTTCCCCAGGAGGGCGAGTGGTTCACCCGCGCCGCCAAGGTCCTGCCGCAGGACAAGGCCGCCTAGCTATAATCCCCGCCCGCGCCGGAGTGGCGGAATGGTAGACGCAGCGGACTCAAAATCCGCCGATGGCGACATCGTGAGGGTTCGAGTCCCTCCTCCGGCACCACCGCCTCACCACGGCCACCAGCCCTTCCCCGTCAGCGCGTAGCGGTCCGCCGCCCGCTCGAAGCGGTTGCGCGCGCTGATGCCCCCGGAGAGCAGGTACAGCGGCAGGAACAGGGGCCCGAGCGCCATCGCCTGCAGCACGTGGGCGCGCTCGTGGTCGGCCAGCACGATGGCGGCCTCCTCGCGTTCGCCGGCGCGATGCGCATAGGTGGCGCAGGCCGTGGCGAGGTCGTCGCCGGTGTGCAGGATCACGTTGCCCAGCGTCATCGCCCCGCCGGGTCCCAAGGGGAAGCGATGGAAGACCAGCGCGAGCTCGTCGCGCCGCCAGCGCACGCGCGCGCCGAACGGCAACGCCAGCGCGCCCGCGAGCAGCCCGATCGCGGTGTTCGGCGACGCCCACAGGGCGCCCGGCACCCACCACCAGCGCCAGCCCATCGCGCGCGACCTCAGGGCTTGGGGATGTGCAGGGTCTTGCTGATCATCAGCGAGCCCGAGAGCGCATAGACCAGCACCAGCGGGTGCAGCAGCCACGGCCCCAGGCGCACGCTGCCGAACCAGAGCTCGCTGCCGATGCGCCCGGTCAGCGCCGCCAGCGCGAGCAGGCCGACGATGACCACGCTGGTCGGGATCGGCGTGCCCTCGAAGTACTTCACCTTGCCTTCCTCGCCGGACAGCGCCTCGGCGGTGACGTTGTAGCGGGCCAGCCGGCTGACGCCGCAGCCGACGAAGTACGACAGCACCAGCCAGTCCCAGCCGCCCTGCAGGCCGCAGGCGTAGCCCAGCGCCGCCGGCGCCAGGCCGAAGGAGATGACGTCGGCCAGCGAATCGAGTTCCCGGCCGAGGGTGGACGACACCTGGCGCCAGCGCGCGATGCGCCCGTCCAGCGCGTCGAACACGAAGGCCAGCGGGATCAGCGCCATGCCCCACATGAGGTCGCGCACGATGCCGTCCTGCAGGAAGCGCATCGCCGCGAACACCGCCCCGGTGCCGCAGAAGGCGTTGGCCAGGGTGAACCAGTCCGCGAGGTGGAACTCGCGGAGCATGGAGAAGTGGCGTCGTGGCGGCCGGGAGGCGTTCATCCGGCAGAGAATGCCAGAAACCCGTGAAGACGCTCGGCCCGTCCCGCCGAACGCGGGCCCGGGGCGCATGCCGAGGTGCCCCCGGTGCGCTAGGCTTCCCCCTGCAGGGGGATGCCACATGAACGACGAATCGACCGGTCCGGTCCGCGAGGAGGCCCTGCCGTTGGGCGTGCCGACGCGAACGACGCCGACCTGGGAAGTGGAACTGCTCATCTCCGGCGTCGCGGTGTTCGCGATGCTGCAGCTCGCGGGCGTGTTGGACGACGCGCTGTTCGCGTTGCGGCCGCGGTTCGATCCCGTCTGGCGCCAACCGATGGTCGTCATGCACATGTACTTCAAGGCGACCACGGTGATCCTGGCTCTCACCTTCGCCATCCACCTGCTCCTGCGCGCGCAATGGATCGCCTTGGTCGGCATGCACTCCATCTACCCCGACGGGGTGCGCTGGGACCGCTTGCGCATGGGTCCGATCCAGCGTGCGCTCGAGCGGGCGCATTCGGGCGACCCCGCAGTGGTGATCGACCGCGCCGACAATCGCGCGACCACGGTGTTCGCGACCGGCGTCGCGTTCGCCAGCATCCTGCTGTCGCTCACGTGCCTGATCGCCATGCTGTTCGTGCTGGCAATGACGGGGCTGGCCCTGGCGGGTCTGGAAGTGTCGCCGGAGTCGGCCTTCCTCGCTTGCGTGCTCGCCGTCGTTCTGCCCACGGCGCTGGCCACTTCGATCGATCGCAGGTTCGGCGCGCGACTCGCGCCCGATGGCCTCACCCATCGCGGCCTCGCCCTCGTGTTCCGCGCATTCGCGCTCTTCGGCTTCCGTCGCGGTGGCAACGTGGTGGGCTTGTTGTCCAGCCATGGCGGCGAGCGTCGGACGACGGCGCTGGTCATGGCGATCATGATGCCGGTGATGTTCGGAGTGATGGTCGGTTCCCGGGCGCTGCAGGCGCCGGAGAGGTTCGGCGGGTACGGCGCATTCCCGGCGTTGGAAGACCTTCCCGCGCGCAGCCTCGTGGCGGCCCACTACGACGCGCGTCGCAATGTCGATCGCGATCCGGCCGTCCCATTCGTGCAGGACCTCTGGGTAGCCGGGCCCTACCTCCGGCTCACCGTGCCATTCGC
>DASWQG010000173.1:0-2786 GCA_036403775.1 Luteimonas sp. | reverse complement strand
CCTCCTGCGTGTACTTGCAGGCGTTGCCCAGCAGGTTGCCGATCGCCACCGCGAGCACGGCCTCGGGGGCGTTGACGAACACGTCGGTCGCGCCCTCGACGACGATCTGCACCGGCTTGCCGCCCAGCTGCGCGCGATGGGCGTCGAGCAGCTGCTCGGCGATCCGCGCGACGGCGGCGGCGCCGCGGCCGCGCTCGTTTCGCGACAGCCGCAGCAGCGCGTTGATCAGGTCCGTGCACTGGCGCTCGGCGCGCTGGATCCGCAGCAACCGCGCCTCGGTCTTCGGGTCGAGGCCAGGGCGCGACAGCAGGAGTTCCGCCGCGCCCTTGATCACCGCCAGCGGCGTGCGCAGCTCGTGGCTGACGTCGGCGTTGAACTCGCGGTCGCGCTGCACCACCTCGGTCAGTCGCGCCGCGTAGTCGTCGAGCGCCTTCGCCAGCTCGCCCACCTCGTCGTCGGGGAAGTGCGCGGCCAGCGCCTCGGGCTGGGAACTGCGACCGGAGTCGCGCAGCCGCTGGGCGAGTTCCGACACCGGGCTCATGACCCGCGACGCGGCCCACCAGCCGACCAGCAGCGAGAGCACGGTGAACACCAGCACCACGCCGACCAGCGCGTTGTTGAACTGGCGCTCGCCACGCACCGACTGGGTCATGTCGTAGGCGATGAAGAACCAGGTTTCCGGCGTCTTGCGCACCGCCAGCTTGTAGGTGAAGGGCTCGCCCTGCTCGTCCACGCCCTTCATGCCGTAGATGCCGTCGCCGAGCGAGCGCCACTCCGGGAAGTCGCGCTGCAGCCGCTCGCTTTCCGGGGCGAAGGCGTACGCGCGCATCTGCTGGAACGCGAGCTCCGGCGGGCCACCCGGGTTGGCGTAGAAGCGCCGCGCCAGCTCCTCGATGTTGCGGTTCATCACGTCCTCGACCAGCTGGTTCTCGACGCGGTTGCGCGCGTAATAGGTCGCGAACGCGAGCGCCAGCGTCAGGCTGAAGCCGAGCAGGACGTAGGACAGGATGATGCGGCTGCGCAGCCGGCGCCGGTAGCGGATCGGCTTGCGCCGGCGACCGCCCGCGGGCGCCGCGGGTGACTCCTCAGCTGCCGCCATCGGGTGCGGCGATGCGGTAGCCGATGCCATGGCGGGTCTGGATCAGGGGCGTGTCGAAGGGCTTGTCCACCACCGCGCGCAGGCCGTGGATGTGCACGCGCAGGGAATCCGAGTCCGGCAGTTCCTCGCCCCAGACCCGCGTCTCCAGCTCCTGCCGCGTGACCACCGCCGGCGAGGCCTCCATCAGCGCCTGCAGGATCTTCAGCGCGGTCGGGTTGAGCTGCAGCAGCTTGCCGCCGCGCCGCACTTCCAGCGTGTCCAGGTTGTACTCGAGGTCGGCGACGTCCAGCACCCGGGTCTGCACGCCGCGGCCGCGGCGTGCCAGCGCGTTGAGCCGCACCTCCACTTCCTGCAGTGCGAACGGCTTGACCAGGGAGTCGTCGGCGCCGGAGTCGAACCCGGCCAGCTTGTTGTCCAGCGAGTCGCGGGCGGTGAGCATCAGCACGGGCGTCTGCTTGCGCGCCTCGTTGCGCAGCTTGCGGCACACCTCCAGGCCGTCCATGCCCGGGAGGTTGAGGTCCAGCACCACGGCGTCGAAGTCGTGGACGACGGCCAGGTGCAGGCCGGTCACGCCGTCCGCGGCGAAGTCCACGGTGTGGCCCCGGTCCTCCAGGTAGTCGCCGAGGTTGGCGGCGATGTCGGGGTTGTCTTCGATGACGAGGATGCGCATCCGTGGGTCCTGGAAAGGGGGCAGGGCCAGCTTAACCGGGCCAGCGTAAAGCATCCGGTCAAAACAAAGGCCCGGGCGCGGAACCCGCGCCCGGGCCAAGCATTGCCCCGATTACCGAAATCTGCGTCGCCTGACAGCGGCACTGACGAGTGTGTCGAGCTGGAGAAAGCAGGTCTGCGGTCCGGAAAAGGGTAAGGCCGGACCGATTAAATGGCCGTTAAAGCTGCAGTTAAGGATTCGTGAATCCGGCGACGGCTCCCTCGTCTCACGCCGCCTTGCGACGGCGCTTGGGCGTGGGCACGACCCGGGCCAGGAAATCGATGACTTCCCCCGCCACGTCCAGTCCCGTGGCCGACTCGATCCCCTCCAGGCCCGGAGAGGCATTGACCTCCAGCACCAGCGGGCCACGCCGCGAGCGCAGGAGGTCGACCCCGGCGACGCCCAGGCCGAGGACGGCGGCGGCGCGGACCGCCATCGACTGTTCGGCGGCCGAGGCCAGCACCGCTTCGGCGCTGCCCCCCCGATGGAGATTGGCCCGGAATTCGCCCTCGGCCGCCTGCCGCCGGATGCTGGCCACCACCCTGCCCCCGACCACGAAACAGCGCAGGTCCGCGCCCGCCGCCTCGGCAACGAACTCCTGCACGAGGAAATCGGCATACAGGCCACGCTAGGCTTCGATGACCCCGCGCGAGGCCGCTGGCTTCTCGGTGAGCATGACCCCGGAGCCCTGGCTGCCCTGGTTGAGCTTGATGACGTGCGGCGGCGGGCCGAGCATCGACAGCAGGTCCGCGGTGTCGTCGGGGTGGTCGCCGAACACCGTCGCCGGCAGGCCGATGCCTTCCGCCGCCAGCAACTGGTGCGCGCGCAGCTTGTCGCGGGCGCGCGCGATCGCGTCGGACGGGTTCGGCGTGTAGCTGCCCATCAGCTCGAACTGGCGCAGCACCGCGCTGCCATAGCGCGTGATCGAGGCGCCGATCCGCGGCACCACCGCGTCGTAGTCGCCGATCGGCCGGCCCT
>DASWQG010000172.1:0-1887 GCA_036403775.1 Luteimonas sp. | reverse complement strand
AGGCGCAGGTCCTGGATGCGCTGGAACCCGGCAGGCGCGCGCGCTTCGGCCGGCGCAAGCTGACCGACGTCGCCGGCGAGGTCGCGAAGCTGCTGTGCGTCGTCGCTCAATACGGCAGCCACGGCGATCCGGCCCAGGCGCGACGCGCGTACCTGGCCGGCATCAGCCGCGTGCTGCCGCGCGAACACCTGCCGTTCCTGGAGCGTCGCGACGGCGTGCGCGCGCTGGATGCGGTGTGGGAACCGCTGGAACCGCTCGATCCGCTGGCGCGCCAGGCCCTGGTGGAGGGCATCGCTGCGACCATCGCCCACGACAACCGCGTCACCGTCGCCGAGGCCGAGCTGCTGCGGACCATCTGCGGCGTCCTCCACTGCCCCCTGCCCCCGAGCCTCGAACGCGCATGAGCGAAGTCGCCAACCCCGCTGCCGGACGACCGCCGGCGCGCGTGCATGCCGGCGAATGGCCCGCGGTCGCGGTGTCCTTCACCTACTTCTTCTGCGTGCTGGCCGCGTACTACATGATCCGCCCGGTGCGCGAACAGCTGTCGGCGGCGGTCGGCTCGACGCAGCTGCCCTGGTTCTACGCGGCGACCTTCGTCGCGATGCTGCTGCTGGCGCCGGTGTTCGGCGCGCTGGTCTCGCGCTATCCGCGCCGGATCGTGGTGCCGCTGCTGAACTTCGTGTTCATCGCCTGCCTGGTCGGCTTCGTGCCGCTGTTCACCCAGTCCGGGCTGCTGTCGCCGCGCGCGCTGGGCGTGCTGTTCTTCGTCTGGGTCAGCGTGTTCAACCTGTTCGTGGTGTCGGTGTTCTGGATCTTCATGACCGACATCTGGAGCGTGGCGCAGGCGCGCCGCCTGTTCCCGTTGATCGCGCTGGCCGGGACCTGCGGCGCGGTCGCCGGCCCGACGCTCACGCGCGGGCTGGTCGGCGTGATCGGCGTGGCGCCGCTGCTGCTGGTGTCGGCCTCGCTGCTCGGCGTGGCGCTGGGCTGCGTGGTCTGGCTCGGGCGCTGGTCGCGCTTGCATGGAACGCGGCGCGCGCCGGCGGACGAAGCCGCGGTCGGAGGCGGCATGTTCGACGGCCTGCGGCAGATCTTCGCCAACCCGTTCATGCGCGCGATGTCGTTGCTGCTGCTGCTGGCCGACGGCATCGGCACGGTCAACTACGCGCTGGTGACCGACTACTCCAACGCGGCGTTCGCCGACGCGGTCGCGCGCACCCGGTTCGCCGCCAACGTGGACCTGGCGACCAACGTGCTCACCGCGCTGGTCCAGCTCACGCTGACCCGCTGGCTGCTGCCGCGGCACGGCGCGGGCCCGACCATCCTGGTCTGGGCGGTGGCGAGCACCGCGATGCTGCTGCTCGTCGTCTTCGCCGCGGACCCGTACGCGCCGATGCTGGCCGGGATGCCCGCCGTCGCCCTGGCGCTGATCGTCAGCCGCGGCCTCGCCTACGGCATGGCCGAGCCGGCGCGCCATAGCCTGTTCGCCTCGGTCCCGCGCAACGTCCGCTACAAGGGCCAGAACGCGGTGGACACGGCGGTGTGGCGCTTCGGCGACGTCGCCATCGCGGTCGGCATGAACGTGCTGCGCGGCATCGGCGCGACCATCGGCACCTTCGCCTCGCTCAGCGCCGGCGCCGCGGTGGCGGCGGGCGCGATCGGCTGGCGCCTGTCGCGCGGCCAGGAGCAGCGCCCGCCTGCGCCTTGAGCCCGGTCGGTTGACCGCGGGCCTTAAACCCCGGGCCTGCGGTGGGCATCGGACTGGGTATGCTCACCGCCACCGTGACCGACTGGCTCCCCACCGCGCCCGCGACCGACGCCGCCAAGACGGTCGTGCCCGACGTGGCCGAGGAGGCCGAGCGCATCCAGCACGCGCGGGTCCGCCTG
>DASWQG010000171.1:0-15913 GCA_036403775.1 Luteimonas sp. | reverse complement strand
ACGCCACGTACCGCCGCTATGCCGCGCTCGCGGGTGGCCAGTTCGTGTCGCGCGCGCAGATCGACCAGGCGCGCGCCGCCCGCGACAGCGCCGTGGCGGCGCGCGATGCCGCGCGGGCGCAGCTGGCGCAGGCCGCGCAACAGGCCGATTACACCGTCGTGCGCGCGCCCTTCGCCGGGATCGTCAGCGCGCGGCGGGTCGAGCCGGGTGAAACGGTCGTCCCGGGCCAGCCGTTGCTGTCGCTGCACGCCCCGGGCGAGCTGCGCGTCGAGGTCCAGGTGCCGCAATCCGAGGCCGACGCCATCCGCAAGGCCGGCTCGGCCCGGATCGCGCTCGGCGACGGGCGCACGCTCGACGCGGCGGAGGTCGTCGTGTATCCCGCGGCCGACCCACGGACGCACAGCGTCGGCGTGCGCGTGCGGCTGCCGGTCGTGAGTCCGGCGCCCGCGCCGGGCGCGACCGCGAAGGTGCTGGTCCCGATCGCCGCCGGCGACAGCGCCGCAATCACCATCCCGGCGCGCGTGCTGGTGCAGCGCGGCGAGCTGAGCGCCGTCTACGTGGTGGATGGCGAGCGCCTGGCGCTGCGCCAGCTGCGGCTGGGCGCGCGCTACGGCGAGCGGGTCGAGGTGCTGGCGGGGCTGCGCCGGGGTGAACGGATCGCCGCCGACCCGGTCGCGGCCGTGGAGGCGATGGCGCGGCAGCGCGAAGCCGCCGGTGCCCGCGATGACTGATCCCGCGCGCCTGGGTCTGCCGGGGCGCCTCGCCGCCGCCTTCCAGGCCAATCCGCTCACGCCGGTCCTCGCGCTGCTCGGCCTGCTGCTCGGCCTGGTCGCCGTGCTCGTCACGCCGCGCGAGGAGGAGCCGCAAATCGACGTGACGATGGCGAACGTGATCGTGCCGTTTCCCGGCGCGAGCGCGCGCGATGTCGAACAGCTGGTTTCGACTCCGCTCGAGCAGAAGCTGTCCGAGATCGAGGGCATCAAGCACGTCTACTCGGTGAGCCAGCCGGGCGTCGCGGTGCTCACCGTCGAATACCAGGTCGGCATCGAGCGCCAGCCCGCGATCGTGCGCCTGTACAACCAGGTCTTCTCCAACCAGGACTGGCTGCCGCCGGGGCTCGGCGTGGGCCAGCCGCTGGTCAAGCCCAAGGGCATCGACGACGTGCCGGTGATGGCGGTGACGTTGTGGACCGACGATCCGCAACGCGGCGCGGCCGACCTCGCAGAAGTCGCGCATGGGCTGGAAACCGAATTCAAGCGCGTGCCTGGCACGCGCGACGTCTATACCGTCGGGGCGCCCGACCGCGTCGTCTCGGTGACGCTCGACCCGGCGAAGCTCGCCGCCTACGGACTGACGGTGCCGGACCTTGCCGGCGCGCTGCAGGCGGCGAACGTGGTGCGGCAGGTCGGCGAGCGGGTCGGCGGCAACGCCGCCGTGCCGGTGACCGCGGGCAGCTTCCTGGCGAGTGCGGCCAACGTCGCCGACCTCGTGGTCGGCCTGTCCGGTGGCAAGCCGCTGCGCCTGTCGGACGTGGCGACGATCCGCGCGGGCGCCGACGTAGCGACCCGCTACGCCTGGCACGGCGCGCCCGCCGGCCGTGACGGCCCGGTCGCCGGCCTGGCCCCGGCCGTCACCATCGCGATCGCCAAGAAGCCCGGCAGCAACGCCGCCGACATCACCGGCGCGATCACGCGGCGCCTGGAGGCCCTGCGCGGCGAACTGATCCCGGAAGGGGTGCACGCCACGGTGACCCGCGACTACGGGCGCACCGCCACGGACAAGGCGATGAAGCTGATCCAGAAACTGGTGTTCGCGACCGGCTCGGTCGTGCTGCTGGTGCTGTTCGCGCTCGGCTGGCGCGAGGCGATCGTCGTGGGCAGCGCCGTGGTGCTGACCCTGGCGCTCACCCTGTTCGCCTCCTGGGCGATGGGCTTCACCCTCAACCGCGTCTCGCTGTTCGCGCTGATCTTCTCGATCGGCATCCTGGTGGACGACGCGATCGTCGTGGTGGAGAACATCCACCGGCACATGGCGCTCGGCGGGAAGTCCCTGCGCGAGGCGATCCCGCCGGCGGTGGAGGAGGTCGGCGGCCCGACCATCCTCGCGACGTTCACCGTGATCGCCGCGCTGATGCCGATGGCCTTCGTCTCGGGCCTGATGGGGCCGTACATGCGGCCGATCCCGATCAACGCCTCGGTCGGCATGCTGCTGTCGCTGGCGATCGCGCTGGTCGTGACCCCGTGGCTGTCGCTGAAGCTGCTGGCGCGGCACGGCGACCCCGAGGCCGCCCATGCCGCGGAGGAACGCACCGCCGGGCGCCTGCACCGGGGGTTCGACCGGGTCATGCGCCCGTTCCTGCATCCCGCGCGCGGCGGGCGCCGCCGCCTGTGGTTGTTCGCGGGCATGGCCGCGCTGGTCGCGCTGTCCGCCTCGCTGGCGCTGTTCCAGGTGGTGGTGATGAAGATGTTGCCCTTCGACAACAAGTCGGAGCTGCAGGTCGTGGTCGACCTGCCGGAAGGCCGCACGCTCGAGGACACCAACGCGCTGCTGGTGGCGCTCGCCGCCGCGGTGGAACAGGTGCCGGAGGTCCTCGACTACCAGGGCTACGCCGGTACCGCCGCGCCGATCAACTTCAACGGGCTGGTGCGGCAATACTTCCTGCGCAGCGGCGCCAACGTCGGCGAGTTGCAGGTGAACCTGGTGGACAAGCACGACCGCGAGCGCCAGAGCCACGACATCGCCCGCGCGCTGCGGCCGGTGCTCGCCGGGATCGGGCGCGCGCACGGGGCTTCGGTGAAGGTGGTCGAGGTGCCGCCGGGCCCGCCGGTGCTGTCGCCGCTGGTCGCCGAGGTGTACGGGCCGGACTACGCGCGCAGCCGGGCGCTGGCGCAGGCGCTGGAGCAGCGTTTCCTCGCCACCGAGGGCGTGGTCGACGTCGACTCCAGCGTCGAGAGCGATGCCGCCCGTGAGGTCGTGGTCGTGGATCGCGCGCGCGCCGCGCGCCTGGGCGTGCCGCAGTCGGCCATCGCCGATGCGCTGTCGGCGGCGGTCGCGGGGCTCGATGCCACGTACGTGCACGATGGCGCGTCGAAGTATCCGCGGCCGGTGCGCCTGCGCCTGCCCACCGGCGAGCAGGCCAGCCTGCAGCGCCTGCTCGCGCTGCAGGTGCGCGGCGGCGAGGGCCAGCTGGTGCCGCTCTCGGAACTCGTGGAAGTGCGGCGCGCGCTCTGGGATGGGGCGATCCACCACAAGGATCTGTTGCCGGTGGTGTACGTCACCGGCGACGAGGCCGGTGAACTCGACAGCCCGCTCTACGGCATGTTCGACCTCGTCGGCCAGTTGCGCGACGAAGCGGTCGACGGGGTCAGGCTCGGCCAGGCGTTCATCGCACAGCCCGCCGACACCAGCCGCTTCGCGGTGAAGTGGGACGGCGAGTGGCAGATCACCTACGAGACCTTCCGCGACATGGGCATCGCCTACGCCGCGGGGATGGTGCTGATCTACCTGCTGGTGGTCGCGCAGTTCCGCAGCTATCTGGTGCCGCTGGTGATCATGGCGCCGATCCCGCTGACCGTGATCGGCGTGATGCCCGGCCACGCGCTGCTCGGGGCGCAGTTCACCGCCACCAGCATGATCGGCATGATCGCGCTGGCCGGCATCATCGTCCGCAACTCCATCCTGCTGGTGGATTTCATCAACCAGGAAACCGCGCGCGGCGTGGCGCTGGCGGACGCGGTGGTGGACGCCTGCGCGGTGCGCGCCAAGCCCATCGTGCTGACCGGGCTGGCGGCGATGCTCGGCGCGTTCTTCATCCTCGACGACCCGATCTTCAACGGGCTCGCCGTGTCGCTGGTGTTCGGCATCCTCGTCAGCACGGTGCTCACGCTGGTCGTGATCCCATTGCTCTACTACGGACTGCGCAGGAGGCAGCTGGCATGAACAGCCCCGTCCTGGTGCCGTGCCCCGCGTGCGGCGCCCTGAACCGCGTCCCCGACGGGCGGCTGGGCGAGGCGCCGGCGTGCGGCAAGTGCCACCAGCCGCTGTTCACCGGCAAGCCGCTGGCGCTCGACGAGGCCGGCTTCGCGTTGCACGTCGAGCGGGGCGGTCTGCCGGTGCTCGTCGATTTCTGGGCGCCGTGGTGCGGCCCGTGCCGGATGATGGCGCCGCACTTCGAGCAGGCCGCCGCGCAGCTCGAGCCGCGCGTGCGCCTGGCGAAGGTGGACACCGAGGCCGAGCCCGGCCTCGGCGGCCGCTTCGGCATCCGCAGCATCCCGACGCTGGCGCTGTTCGCGGGCGGTCGCGAGGTCGCGCGGCAGGCGGGCGCGATGGGCTCGGCCGACATCGTGCGCTGGGCGCGCGCGCACCTGCCCTGAGCGGGATCCGCGGCCTGCGCGCCGGGCCTTCCGTCAGTCGCCCAGGTCCGCTTCCAGCACCTGCGCCAGGCGCCACGCCGCCTGTCGCACGCGCTGCTCCGCCAGCGGGCGGAAGTGGTCGAGGTAGGCGCTGTCCATCTTGTGCGCGGCCGGATAGACCTCGCGCGCGTCCACCAGGCGGCAGCTCTCGCCGGCCCAGGCCGCGGCCCCCGTGTTGGGACCGTCCGCCGGCATCGGCGGCCACGGCAGGGCATCGAGGCGGTCCGCGTACTGCGTCAGCGACAGGCCTTCGCTGCCAAGGATGTAGTAGTCCCACACCGAATGCAGATTGGTGCCCATCACCCCGTCCACGTAGTGTTTCCGCGCGTAGGCCTCCGGTTCCAGGTCGGTGCGCAGGCTGACCTGGAAGCGGTTGCCGCCGAGGTCGTCGTGGTTGTTGGCGTGCATCGGCTGGTGCACGTCGCCGACGAAGTGGACGAGGAACTTCAGCGCATCGCGGCGCGCATCGAGCGGTTGGGTCCGGTCGGCGAGGATCGCGCGCTGCGCCTCGATCGCGCCGATGACGCATTCGCCGTCGGGGCAGTCGCGCGCGGGCACGTAGTCGCACTGCTGGCCCGGCGGGGTATTGATGTAATGCCAGCGCGACGTCGCCTTGAAGCGGTCGGGATCGGTGTCGCGCAGCCGGTCGGCCCAGGCCGCCACCCCCGCCAGCGTCGGCGCCGGCTCGCCGGCCAGCAGGCGGTCCACTTCGGCGCGGGCCGCGGGCGCCAGGTGGCGCTGTGCCAGCTCGCCCACCAGCTGGTGGCCCAGCACGCTCCAGGCGCGGGCGGGGCCGCTGGCCGTGCCCAGCAGGACGGCCAGCGAACAGGCCAGGAGTGTGGAAACGGCGACGGGGCGGTGCATGGCGGCTCCGGAAGTGGGGTGAACGGCGGTCGCGGGTTAAAATACCCGGATTCGTTCGCGCCGGGCGCGACGGTCCCTCCATTCCAATCCTCTTCCGGGAGTCGGGCATCATGGCAATCAGGGTCGGCATCAACGGTTTCGGCCGCATCGGGCGCAACGTGCTGCGCGCGGCGGTGCAGAACTTCGGCAAGGACATCGAGGTCGTCGCGATCAACGACCTGCTCGAGCCGGACTACCTGGCCTACATGCTGCGCTACGACTCCGTGCACGGCCGTTTCGACGGCGAGGTGTCGGTGGACGGCGGCCACCTGGTGGTGAACGGCAAGCGCATCCGCCTCACCCAGGAGCGCGACCCGGCCAACCTGAAGTGGGGCGAGGTCGGCGCCGACGTCGTGATCGAGTCCACCGGCCTGTTCCTGACCAGGGAGACCTGCCAGAAGCACCTCGACGCGGGCGCGAAGAAGGTGATCCAGTCGGCGCCGTCCAAGGACGACACGCCGATGTTCGTGTACGGCGTCAACCACGACCTGTACCAGGGCGAGGCCATCGTCTCCAACGCCTCGTGCACGACCAACTGCCTGGCGCCGCTGGCCAAGGTGCTGCACGACAAGTGGGGCATCAAGCGCGGGCTGATGACCACGGTGCACGCGGCCACCGCGACGCAGAAGACGGTGGACGGCCCCTCGAACAAGGACTGGCGCGGCGGTCGCGGCATCCTCGAGAACATCATCCCGTCGAGCACCGGCGCGGCCAAGGCCGTGGGCAAGGTGATCCCGGAACTCAACGGCAAGCTGACCGGCATGTCGTTCCGCGTGCCGACCTCGGACGTCTCGGTGGTCGACCTGACGGTCGAGCTCGAGAAGCCCGCGACCTACGCCGAGATCTGCGCGGAGATGAAGCGCCAGGCCGAAGGCCCGCTCAAGGGCATCCTCGGCTACACCGAGGACAAGGTGGTCGCCACCGACTTCCGCGGCGACGCCCGCACCTCGATCTTCGACGCCGAGGCCGGCATCCAGCTCGACCCGACCTTCGTCAAGCTGGTCAGCTGGTACGACAACGAGTGGGGCTACTCCAACAAGGTGCTGGAGCTGGTCCGCGTCGTCGCGGCCTGAGGTGGCCACCAGGCCGCCGCTCGAACGCGAGGCGTTGCCGGGCGAGGACGACATCGCGCGCCTGGTGGACGCCTTCTACGACAAGGTGCGGGCCGACCCGGTGATCGGCCCCATCTTCAACGAGGCCGTGCACGACTGGCCGGAGCACAAGCGCCTGCTGACGTCGTTCTGGTGCTCGGTGGTGCTGCGCGCGCAGACCTACCGCGGCAACCCGATGCAGGCGCACCGCCCCTGGCCGATCCAGGCGCAGCACTTCGACCACTGGCTGGCGTTGTGGCGCGAGACCACCGCCGAACGCCTGCCGCCGGCCGAGGCCGCGACGATGGTGGCCTTCGCCGAACGCATCGGCCAGAGCCTGCGCTACGGGCTCGGGCTCGGCACCCACAGCAGGACCCTGGGGCTGCCGATCGCGCCCCGGTGAGGGACAATGCGGGCTTCCCCGACGCCACCGGAGCCCCATGTCCATCCTGCGAATGAGCGACCTCGACCTCGCCGGCCAGCGCGTGCTGGTGCGCGAGGACCTGAACGTGCCCCTGGACGACGCCGGCCGCATCACCTCCGAGTTGCGGATCGAGGCGGCGCTGCCCACGTTGCGGCGGCTGCTCGACCAGGGCGCGGCCGTGATGGTGGTGTCGCACCTGGGCCGGCCGAAGGAAGGGCAGTGGAGCGAAGCCGACTCCCTGGCCCCGGTCGCCCGGCGCCTGGGTGAGCTGCTGGGGCGCGAGGTGCCGCTGGTGCGCGACTACCTGGACGGCGTGGAGGTCGCGCCCGGCGAGCTGGTGCTGCTGGAGAACTGCCGCATGAACGTCGGCGAGAAGGCCGACGACGCGGCGCTGGCGGCGAAGTACGCGGCGCTCTGCGACGTGTTCGTCATGGACGCGTTCGGCACCGCGCATCGCGCCCAGGCGTCCACCCACGGCGTCATCCGCGCGGCCCGCGTCGCCTGCGGCGGCCCGCTGCTGATGGCCGAGCTGGACGCGCTGGGGAAGGCGCTCCACGCGCCCGCGCGGCCGCTGCTGGCGATCGTCGCCGGCTCCAAGGTGAGCACCAAGCTCGAGCTGCTGTCCTCGCTGGTCGGCAAGGTCGACCAGCTGATCGTCGGCGGCGGAATCGCCAACACCTTCCTCGCGGCACAGGGATACGACGTCGGCAAGTCGCTCGTGGAGGCCGACCTGGTGGACACCGCGCGTTCGATCATGGCGCAGGCCAGGGCGCGCGGCGCCGAGATCCCGATGCCGACCGACGTGGTGGTGGCGCCGCGCTTCGCCGCCGACGCGCCGGCGACGGTCAAGCCCGTCGGCGAAGTCGGCGCGGACGACATGATCCTCGACATCGGCCCCGATACCGCGCAGCGCTACGCCGGCCTGGTCGGGAAGGCCGGCACCGTGGTCTGGAACGGGCCGGTCGGCGTGTTCGAGTTCGACGCTTTCGCGCACGGCACCGAGGTCCTGGCCCGGGCGATCGCGGCATCCCCGGCGTTCTCCATCGCCGGCGGGGGCGATACGCTCGCGGCGGTGGACAAGTACGGCATCGAAGGCGACATCTCCTACATCTCCACCGGCGGCGGGGCCTTCCTCGAATTCCTCGAAGGCAAGGAGCTTCCGGCGGTGGCCGCGCTCCGGGAACGCGGCGCATGAGCGAGCACCGGCGCCGCACGCGGATCCTCGCCACGCTGGGCCCGGCGACCGACCCGCCGGGGATGCTGGAGGCGCTGCTGCGCGCCGGCGTGGACGTGGTCCGGCTCAACTTCTCCCATGGCGATCCGCAATCGCAGGTCGCGCGCGCGAACGCCGTGCGCGTCGCCGCGCAGGCGGTCGGCACCGAGGTCGGCATCCTGGCCGACCTGCCGGGGCCCAAGCTGCGGATCGAGTCCTTCGCGCGGCAAAAGGTCTCGCTGCGTGCCGGCGACCGGTTCGACCTGGTCGCCAGCGCCGACGCGCCACCGGGCGACGAGCGCGAAGTCGGCATCAGCTACCTCGGCCTGCCGCGCGACGTGCGCACCGGCGACACGCTGCTGCTCGATGACGGGCTGATGCAACTGAAGGTCGATCGGGTCGAGGGCGAGCGGATCGTCACCACGGTGCTCAACGACGGCACGCTGTCCGATCGCAAGGGGCTCAACCGCCTCGGCGGCGGCCTGTCGCTGGGCGCGCTGACGGCGCGTGACCGGGAACTGATCGGCGTCGCCGCCGGACTGGGCGCGGACTTCATCGCCGTGTCGTTCTGCCGCAATGCCGCCGACATCGAGGAGGCCCGGGCCCTCGCGCGCGGCCACGGCAGCGACGCCGCGCTGTGCGCGAAGATCGAGCGCGCCGAGGCGATCGAGAACCTGCGCGAGATCATCGAGGCCAGCGACGCGGTGATGGTCGCCCGCGGCGACCTGGGCGTGGAAATCGGCGACGCCGAGCTGCCGGGCCTGCAGAAGAAGATCATCCGGGAGTCGCTGGCCTGCAGCAAGGTGGTGATCACCGCCACCCAGATGCTGCAGTCCATGGTGGACAGCCCGATCCCCACGCGCGCCGAGGTCCTCGACGTGGCGAACGCGGTGATCGACGGCACCGACGCGGTGATGCTCTCGCAGGAGTCCGCGGCCGGCAGCTATCCGCTGAAGGCGGTGGAGGCGATGGCGCGGATCTGCGTCGGCGCCGAGAAGCAGTTCGAGATGGACACCGATTTCGAGAAGGCCCAGCGCGACCTGCAGCGCGCCGACCAGGCGATCGCGATGGCGGCGATGTTCCTGTCCGAGCACGTGGGCGTGCGCGCGATCGTGGCCATGACCGAATCCGGCGGCACCGCGCGCTACCTGTCGCGCTTCCGCTCCAACGTCCCGATCTACGGCCTCTCCCGGCATGCCGGCGCGCGCCGGCGAATGGCCCTGATGCGCGACGTCTTTCCGGTCGCCTTCGACAGCCGCGGCCTGGCCACCCGCGAGGCCGCGCGCGAGGCGATCCGGGAACTGCACGCGCAGGGCTTGCTGGCCGAGGGCGACCGGGTCATCTTCACCAGCGGCGACCACATGGAACACCACGGCGCCACCAACACCCTGCGCCTGTTGCAAGTCGGTTCAGGCGGGCGGGCGGAAGGTCTGGGGGAAATCTGACCACCTCGTGCCGGGGATGCCCCGGCCATGCCACGCAAGACCTTGACTGGGGAGAGTGAAGGGATGAAAGCCGGACTGAAGACCACCTGCGGCATCGCCGCCCTGCTCGTGGCCGCGGGCGCCGCCCACGGCCAGGAGGCGCTGTTCAAGGCGCAGGACACCGTGTACGCCAACGAAGGCAAGATCGGCGACCGCTGGATGCTGGCGGAAGGCGCCACCCTGGCGACCCCGGCATACCCGGCGGCCATGGCGGCGCGCGGCGACGACGTCTGCATCGCACTGGGCTACCTGATCAGGCCGGACGGCACGACCTCCGATTTCGCCGTGCTGAAGCAGTGGAACAGCAGCGAAGGCGAGCGCGAACCGCAGGAGGGCTACTGGCAGGCTTTCGCCCAGGCGGGCGCCGACGCGCTGTCGCAATGGCGCTTCAGCCCCAGGCCCGACGCGCCGGCGACGCGGCCCACCTACACCGTCGCCACGCTGGCCTTCACCGGCGCGAACGGCACGGGCGGGGACATCCGCGGCCATTGCCGCATCGACGACGTCGCCGCCGTCGTGCAGGAGCGCAAGTCCAACGCCTACATGCGCCAGTCGCGGGAACGCGCGGACATGGAGCGCGCCGACCGGGCGTCGAGGGCGCGACCGGCGATGGTCGAACGGCCGGGCAGGCAGCCGCCGCAACCCTAGCCCGCGGCGCCGGGCAAGGGAGGAGGCGGGCTATAATCCCGCCTCTTCCTAGCCGCTTCGGGACGCCATGAGCATCGAACAGCTTGCCGACACCGCCCGCGCCATGGTCGCGCCGGGCAAGGGCATCATCGCCATCGACGAATCCACCGGCACCATCGCCAAGCGCTTCGCCGGCGTGGGCGTGGAGAACACCGAGGAGAACCGCCGCGCCTATCGCGAGATGCTGCTCACGACGCCCGGCCTGGGCGAGCACATCTCCGGCGCGATCCTGTACGACGAGACGCTGCGCCAGTCCACGAAGGACGGCGTGCCGTTCGCGAAGGTGATGCAGCAGAACGGCATCATCCCCGGCATCAAGGTGGACAAGGGCACGCACCCGCTCGCCGGCTTCCCGGGCGAGGTGGTCACCGAGGGCCTCGACGGCCTGCGCGACCGCCTCAAGGAGTACTACGCCCTGGGGGCCCGCTTCGCCAAGTGGCGCGCCGTCATCAACATCGGCGAGGACATCCCGTCGGGCACCTGCATCGAGGCCAACAGCCACGCGCTGGCGCGCTATGCCGCGCTGTGCCAGGAGCAGGGCCTGGTGCCAATGGTGGAGCCTGAGGTGCTGATGGACGGCAGCCACGACATCGAGACCTGCTTCGAGGTCACCGAGGTGGTGCTGCGCTCGCTGTTCGACGCGCTGTTCAACCAGAACGTGATGCTCGAGGGCACGATCCTGAAGGCGTCGATGGTGGTGCCGGGCAAGGACTGCGACGAGCAGGCCAGCGTGGAGGAAGTCGCCGAGTCCACCCTGATGTGCCTGAAGTCCTCGGTGCCGGCGATCCTGCCGGGCATCGTGTTCCTGTCCGGCGGCCAGAGCGATGAGGCCGCGACCGCGCACCTGGACGCGATGAACCGCCTCGGCCCGAACCCGTGGCCGCTGAGCTTCAGCTACGGCCGCGCGATGCAGTCGGCGGCGCTGAAGATCTGGGCCGGCGACATCCGCGCGAACGTGGCCAAGGCCCAGGCGATGGTCCTGGAGCGCGCCCGCGACAACGGTCTCGCCGCGCTGGGGCAGTGGTCGCGCGCCGCCTGATCGCGGAACCAAACCCGCGGTGAAGGAAGTGTGACGGGAGGCTGGACCCGCGGGCACCGCGGGGCGGAAAATCGCGTTTTGCGCTTCCGCCCCCTGTCCCGATGAAATCCGGCCGCATCACCCTTGCCAGCGTCGATCGCCTGCAGGCGACCGTCGACACCGCCACCCGCCTGCATCGCCTCGGCCTGCTGCTGTTCTTCGCGGCCTGCGTGCTGGTGACCCTGCCGCGCGGCGGCATGCCCGCCTGGCTGCCGCAGGCGGCGATGCTCGCGACGCTGCTGGCGTTCGGCTGCAAGTTCCTGGCCACGCGCCGCGAAATCCGCGTCGCCCGGCTGCTCCGGCGCATCCTCGAGCTGCCCTATCGCCGCCCGGCGCCTGGCGGCCGGGGCAGCGACCACAGCGCGTGGGGCGCGATCCGCGCCTACGTCATCGCCTCGGTGGTGCTCACCGCGGCGGTGGCGCTGGCCCCGAGCATGCTCGCCAGCCTCGGCGAGGTTCCCGTCGCCAACCTGGTGGCGATGCTCAGCGTCGCGGCGCTGGTGCTGCAGTCGTTCGACCATCCGCGGCGCATGCACAGCCGCATCCTGCTCATCTGCCTCAGCCGGCTGGACCCGCACGCGGACGAGGACGGCCTCCTCGCCGCCTGACCGGCGGGACCTGGGCAGCGCGGAAACGCGCCACCGCCGCGCCGGTTGACCGGCGCGCGCAGGGCCCAACGGCAGGGGCGGGCAGCGGCCGCGAACGCTAGACTGCGTTGTTTTCGGCCGATCCCGCACCATGCCGCCCGACCCGATCACCGCTCCCGATTCCCGATCCCGCAGGCACCAGGCCGGCGCGCGCGCCGCCCGCGGCGCGGCCGCGCGGCTGGTGCTGCTCGCCCTCGCCGCCTGCGGCGGCAAGGACCAGGCGCCGCAGGCGGGTGGGGGCGAGGCGATCGTCGTCACCACCGCCGTGGTCCGCGAGCAGCCGTTCAACGACACCCTGCGCGCGATCGGCACCGCCCGCGCGCGCGAATCGATCACGGTCACCGCCAAGGTCAGCGAGATCGTCGAGCGCGTGCACTTCGACAGCGGCGACGCCGTGGGCCGCGGCGCGGTGCTGGTCACGCTCTCCGGCCAGCAGCAGCAGGCGGCCCTCGCGGAGGCGCAGGCGGCGGCGGCCGAGGCCGAACGCCTGTACCAGCGCCAGGCGGGACTGGCCGAACAGCAACTGGTCGCGCGCGCGCAGCTGGACAACCAGCGGGCCGCGCGGGATGCCGCGCGGGCGCGCGTCGCGCAGGTGCGTGCGCAGCTGGCCGAGCGCGTGATCCGCGCGCCGTTCGCCGGCGTGCTCGGCATCCGCCAGGTCAGCCCGGGCGCGCTGGTGACGCCCGGCACGCCGATCGCCACGCTCGACGACCTGTCGCGCATGTACGTGGACTTCCCGATGCCCGAATCCGCGCTGTCGCGGGTGGCCGTGGGCCAGCACGTCGCCGGGGGCGTCGGTGCCTGGCCGGAGCGCAGCTTCGACGGCATCGTCGAAACCGTGGACGCGCGCGTGGATCCGGGCACGCGCTCGGTGACCGTGCGCGCCGCCTTCGCCAACCCCGACGGATTGCTGCGCCCGGGCATGCTGGTCGAGGTCGAGGTGCGCCAGCCGACGCGCGAGGCGCTGCTGGTGCCGGAGATCGCCATCGTCCAGGTCGGGCAGACCTCGTTCGTGTGGCGGATCCTGCGCGACGGCACGGTGGAGCAGGCCAAGGTCGCGATCGGCAGCCGCAACGGCGGCCAGGCCGAGGTCGTGCAGGGCCTGGACGCCGGCGACCGGATCGTGGTCGACGGCACCGGCAAGCTGCGTCCCGGCGCGAAGGTGGTGGACGCCGCCGCGGCGAAGGGCTGAGCCATGAAGCTCTCCGACGTCTCGATCCAGCGCCCGGTGTTCGCCACGGTGATGAGCCTGCTGCTCATCGTGCTGGGCGTGATGGCGTATTCGCGGCTCACCCTGCGCGAATTGCCTGCGATCGACCCGCCGATCGTGTCGGTGGACGTCAGCTATCCGGGTGCGTCGGCCGCGGTGGTCGAAACGCGCATCACCCAGGTGCTCGAGGATGCGCTGTCGGGCATCGAGGGCATCGAGACGCTGCAATCGCGCAGCGTGAACGGGCGTTCCTCGGTGACGCTCGAGTTCACCCTCAACCGCGAGATCGAGGCCGCCGCCAACGACGTCCGCGACGCCATCAGCGGCGTGGCCGACCGCCTGCCGGACGAAGCCGATCCGCCGGAAGTCGAGAAGGCCGACAGCGACTCGGACACCATCATCTGGCTCAACATGAGCTCCAGGACGATGGACACGCTGGAGCTGTCGGATTACGCCGACCGCTACGTCGTCGATCGCCTGTCCAGCCTGGACGGCGTCGCCCAGGTGCGGATCGGCGGGCGCCAGCGCTACGCGATGCGCGTGTGGCTGGACAGCGCGGCGATGGCCGCGCGCGGGATCACGGCCAACGATGTCGAGGCCGCGCTGCGCTCGGAGAACGTCGAGCTGCCGGCGGGACGGATCGAATCGGGCACACGCGACTTCACCCTGCGCGTGGAGCGCAACTACGCCACGCCGGACGACTTCGCCCGCATGCCGCTGCGCGAGGGCGCCGACGGCTACGTGGTCCGCCTCGGCGACGTGGCCAGGGTGGAACTGGCTTCCGCCGAGCGCCGCGCGTACTACCACAGCAACGGCCAGCCCAACATCGGACTGGGCATCATCAAGACCTCGACCGCGAACGCGCTGGACGTGACCCGCGCGGCACGCGCCATGGCCACGGAGATCCAGAAGTCGCTGCCGGAAGGCACCGACATCTTCGTCGCCTTCGACGACACCGTGTTCATCGAGGCCTCGATCGAGCGCGTGTACGCGACCCTGCTGGAGGCCATCGCCCTGGTGCTGCTGGTGATCTGGCTGTTCCTGGGCAGCTTCCGCGCGGCGATGATCCCGGCACTGACCGTCCCGGTGTGCCTGCTCGCGGCGTTCATCCCGCTGTACCTGTTCGGCTATTCGATCAACCTGCTGACCCTGCTGGCGCTGGTGCTCTCCATCGGCCTGGTGGTGGACGACGCGATCGTCGTGCTGGAGAACATCCAGCGGCGCGTGGACATGGGCGAGCCGCGACTGCTCGCGGCGGTGCGCGGCACGCGCCAGGTGGCGTTCGCGGTGATCGCCACCACCACGGTGCTGGTCGCGGTGTTCCTGCCGGTGGGCTTCATGGAAGGCAACACCGGGCGCCTGTTCCGCGAGCTGTCGGTGGCGCTGGCCGGCGCGGTCGCGCTGTCGGCCTTCGTCGCGCTGACGCTGACGCCGATGATGTCCTCGCGCATGCTGCGGCCGCACGCCGAGGAGAAGGCGACGCGCGTGCACCGCTGGATGAACGCCGGGCTGGCCTGGCTCGCGGCCCGGTACCAGCGGCTGCTGTCCGCGAGCCTCGGCAAGGCCTGGCTGGTCGGGCTGCTGATGGTCGCCGCCGCGGCGCTCGGCGTGCTGCTGTTCAAGGTCGTGCCCTCCGAGCTCGCGCCGGCCGAGGACCGTGGCGCGTTCTTCGTCTCGATCGTCGGGCCGGAAGGGGCGGGCTTCGATTACACCGTGGGCCAGGTGCGGCAGGTCGAGGACGTGTTCGCCGGCCGCGTCGGCGAAGGCGGCGCGATCCGCCGCTACAACACGCGCGTGCCGGGCGGCTTCGGCGCCAGCGAGGAAATGCACACGGGCAACGTGATCGTCTTCCTGGAGGACTGGACACAGCGCGACCAGACCACTGCCGAGGTGGCCGATTCGCTGCGCCAGGAACTCGGCGCGCTTCCCGGCGTGCGCGCGCAGCCGCGCGTCGGCGGCGGCCTGGTCGGCAGCCGCGGCCAACCGGTGCAGATGGTGCTGGGCGGCCCCGAGTACGCCGAGATCGCGCGCTGGCGCGACGTGGTGATGCAGGCCATGGAGCGCAACCCGGGCTTCTTCTCGGTGGATTCGGACTACAAGGAAACGCGGCCGCAGATGCGCGTGCACATCGACCGCCAGCGCGCGGCCGACCTGGGCGTCAGCGTCACCGACATCGGCCACGCGCTGGAAACCATGATGGGCGGGCGCCGCGTCACCACCTTCGTGCAGGACGGCGAGGAGTACGACGTGCTGGTCCAGGCCGGCCGCGAGGGTCGCGCCGCGCCGGCGGACCTGCAGGCGATCCAGGTGCGCGCCGGCAACGGCGACCTCGTGCCGCTGTCCAACCTGGTGACGCTCAGCGAGCTGGCCGAGGCCGGCAGCCTCAACCGCTTCAACCGCCTGCGCGCGATCACGATCAGCGCCGGCCTGGCGCCGGGCTACACCATGGGCGAGGCGCTCGCGTTCCTGGACGGCGTCGTCCGCGAGCAGCTGCCGGACTACGCGCAGGTGGACTGGAAGGGCGAATCGCGCGAGTACCAGAAGGCCGGCGGCGCGGTGCTGCTGACCTTCGCGCTGGCGCTGCTGGTCGTCTACCTCGTGCTCGCGGCGCAGTTCGAGAGCTTCATCCACCCGCTGGTGATCATGCTGACCGTGCCGCTGGGCGTGCTCGGCGCGCTGCTCGGCCTGTGGATCACCGGGGGCACGCTGAACCTGTTCTCGCAGATCGGCATCGTCATGCTCGTCGGCCTTGCCGCCAAGAACG
>DASWQG010000170.1:0-3273 GCA_036403775.1 Luteimonas sp. | reverse complement strand
CGCTCCGGGTACAGCGCGCGCCAGTGCGCCATCAGCCGGCGGTAGTTGCGGAAGTGGTCGGCCATCTCCTGCTGGTGGTAGCTGTGCGGGTAGATCCCGGCGAACCATTCCTTGAGGTTCGAGAAGCAGGTGTCCATCGGCCCGCGCACCATGTGCAGGATCCGCGCCTGCGGCAGCGCGCGCGCGATGTAGGACACGTTGATGACGTTGGCCGGCAGCTTGTCCGTGTAGACGGCGCGGCCGCGGGCGCGCCAGCGGGTGCGGTCCAGGTAGCGGCGGCCGAGTTCGGCGAAATCGATGCCTTCCGCGCGCTGCGCCAGCGGCAGGTCCAGGTATTGCGGGCCCGCGAGGTCGGCGCACCAGCGCAGCTGGCGCGTGAAATCGTGCAGCTCCCCCGCGTCGTGGACATCCGGGTGGTTGCCGAGCAGGCGTTCCAGCAGCGTCGTGCCCGAACGCGGCATGCCGACGATGAACACCGGGCGCGGGCCGTCGGCGGCGGCCCCCGCTTCCGCGGGCACCGGCGTCGGGGTGGTGCCGCACAGGAAATCGAACAGCGCCTGGTCGGCCGCCGCGTCGTAGCGGACCTGCCGGCGGCGCAGTTCCATCGCGCGCGACAGGGCGGCCCAGGCGCGGGCGGTGTCGTCGCCGCGGTCGAGCTCGGCGAAGCGCGCGTAATGCAGGATCGGCGCCTGCTCGTGGCTGTCGCCCAGCACCTCGAGCATCGCGTCGATGCGGGCGAGGCGGTCCTCGCCCGGGGCGGACGGGCCGAGCTTGGTGAGGGCGCGCATCGCCGGCGCCAGGGTCGGCGCCGCGGCCAGGGCGGCCTCGAGGTCGCGCCGGGCGCCGTCGGCATCGCCGGCGTACATGCGGCACAGGCCGGACAGGTAATCCAGGCCCGGATCGCGGAAGCCGCCGGCCCGGGCCCGCTCCAGCAGCTGCAGCGCCGCGACCGGCAGGTAGTGGTTGGCCAGCAGCTTGCCCATCTCCGCCTGCAGCCGGGCGTCGCTGCCCTGGGCGATCGACGGGTCCAGGGCGCAGGCGAGTCCGGCGTGGACCTCGCCCAGGTGGAACAGCCGCCGGGCGATGCCCTTCAGCAGCTGGGGGTCGCGGACGCGCTTGGCGCAGGCGGCCAGGGCGTGGTCCACCGCCTCGCGGTGCCGCTGGCGGTCCGAGGCGATCAGGGACAGGCGCAGGTGCGCGGCCGGGGCCAGGTCCGGATCGGCGAGCAGTTGCCGGTAGGCGGTTTCGGCGGCCTCGGGCAGGCCCGAGTCGAGCAGGCGCTCGGCGTCGTGCCACAGCCGGGTCGCCGCGGAGGCGTCGAGTACGGTCGTCATCGGCAAAAGGATAGGCGAGCGCGTAAAATATCGCCCCTGCAACCCGGACCCTGCCGGCCGGCTTGCCAGCAACCCCCGTCGATTCAACGACTTAACTGCAAAGCTGGCGTCGCCCCGCCCCATCGGGACACGGCTGCCAGCGCTGGAGCACGCGATGATTTTCGAAACCCTCGACACCTTCGGTCACGAGCAGGTCGTCTTCTGCCACAACAAGGATGCCGGCCTGAAGGCCATCATCGCGATCCACAACACGGTCCTCGGCCCTGCGCTGGGCGGCACCCGCATGTGGCCGTACAAGAGCGAGGACGAGGCGCTGAACGACGTGCTGCGCCTGTCGCGCGGCATGACCTACAAGAACGCGGTCGCCGGCCTGGACATCGGCGGCGGCAAGGCCGTGATCATCGGCGACCCGGCCACCGACAAGTCCGAGGCGCTGTTCCGCGCGTTCGGCCAGTTCGTGGAGTCGCTGGGCGGCCGCTACATCACCGCCGAGGACGTCGGCATCGACGTCAACGACATGGAATACGTGTTCAAGGAGACCGAGTACGTCACCGGCGTGCACCAGGTCCACGGCGGCTCGGGCGATCCCTCGCCGTTCACCGCCTACGGCGCGCTGCAGGGCCTGATGGCCACGCTGCAGAAGAAGTTCGGCGACGAGGAAGTGGGCAAGTACAGCTACGCCGTGCAGGGCCTGGGCCATGTCGGCATGGAGTACGTGAAGCTGCTGCGCGAGCGCGGCGCCAAGATCTTCGTTACCGACATCAACAAGTCGCTGGTCGAGCGCGCGGTCACCGAGTTCGGCGCCGAGGCGGTGAAGCCGGACGAGATCTACGACGTCAATGCCGACGTCTACTCGCCCTGCGCCCTGGGCGGCACGGTCAACGAGCAGACCCTGCCCCGCTTCAAGTTCAAGGTCATCTGCGGCGCGGCCAACAACCAGCTGGCCACCAACGCCATCGGCGACGAAGTGGCGAAGAAGGGCATCCTCTACGCGCCCGACTACGCGGTGAACGCGGGCGGCGTGATGAACGTGGCGCTGGAGATCACCGGCTACAACCGCGAGCGCGCGATGCGCATGATGCGGACGATCTACCACAACCTCACCCGCATCTACGAAATCGCCGAGCGCGACGGCATCCCGACCTACAAGGCCGCCGACCGCATGGCCGAGGAGCGGATCGCGATCATGGGCAAGCTGAAGCTGCCGCTGGGCCGCGCCAAGCCGCGCTTCCAGGGCCGGATCCGCGGGCACTAAGGGCCCGCCGATGCGCGCCTTCCCGCTGGGAGAGGACATCGACGCCCTGCGCGAGGCGGTGCACCGCTTCGCGCAGGCCGAGATCGCCCCGCGGGCGGCCGCGATCGACCACGACAACGCCTTCCCGCAGGACCTGTGGCCCAAGCTCGGCGAGATGGGCCTGCTGGGCCTCACCGTCCCCGGCGAATACGGCGGCAGCGACATGGGCTACCTGGCCCACCTGGTGGCGATGGAGGAGGTCTCCCGCGCCTCCGGCTCGGTCGGCCTGAGCTACGGCGCGCATTCCAACCTGTGCGTCAACAACCTGTACGCCAACGGCAACGAGGCGCAGCGCGCGAAGTACCTGCCGAAGCTGTGCAGCGGCGAATGGAAGGGCGCGCTGGCGATGAGCGAGCCGGGCGCCGGTTCGGACGTGGTCGGCTCGATGGCCTGCCGCGCCGAGCAGCGGGCCGACGGCAGCTGGGTCGCCAACGGCAACAAGATGTGGATCACCAACGGCCCCGAGGCCGACGTGCTGGTCGTCTACATGCGCACCGCGGGCAAGGACGCCGGCAGCCGCTGCATGACCGCCTTCATCGTCGAGAAGGGCATGCCCGGCTTTTCCACCGCGCAGAAGCTCGACAAGCTCGGCATGCGCGGCTCCAACACCTGCGAGCTGGTGTTCGAGGATTGCGTGATCCCGGC
>DASWQG010000169.1:0-3878 GCA_036403775.1 Luteimonas sp. | reverse complement strand
TGAGCTTGCGGAACACCGAAGGTTCCTGCGGCAGGTAGCCGACGCCCCGCTTTGCGCGGATGTACATCGGCTCGGCGGTGATGTCGGTGCCGTCGAGCATGATGCGGCCGGCATCGGCCGGCACCAGGCCGACGATCATGTAGAAGCAGGTGGTCTTGCCGGCGCCGTTGGGACCGAGCAGTCCGACGACCTCTCCGGCGTCGAGGGTGAGGCCGAAGTCGCGGACGACCTCGCGCGAGCGGTAGCGCTTGCGCAGCCCTTCGGCGACCAGCATCTACTGGCCTTCGCCGGCGGCGCCGCTGGCGTCGCCGGACGCGTCGCCACGCGCACCCTTGGGCAGGATCCGCAGGCGCACGCGGCCGCTGCCCTCGCCGCCGCTCTCGACGTTGCCGGTCTGCAGGTTGTAGACGACGCGCTCGCCGCGCATGCTGCCGCGCGGCTGCTCGATGCTGACGTTGCCGGTGAAGACCACGATCTCGGTGCGCAGGGTGTAGTCGATGTTGTCGGCGCGCGCGGTCATCGGCGTGCCGTCGTCCATCACCTGCTTGAGCACCACCGGGCCGCCGCTGAACACCGCGCGCACCGGGTCGCCGTCGGAGACGGTGACGCTCGCGGTGCTGGAACGGATGTCCAGGCTGCCCTGGCTGACGTGGACCCCGCCGGACAGGACGTTGACCGAGTCGGCGCTGAAGGTGCCGGTCTGGTGGCCAGCGTCGATCTCCATCGGCTGGTTGCGGTCGGAGCTGCGCGCGCCCGCCGCGCCGGCCAGGGCGACGGCCAGCAGCAGCGCCAGCGTCCTGGCGGACGCGGGCACGCGGCGTTGGCGGCGATCACTGCGGGACATAGCGGGTGTGCACCTGCGACTTGAGTTCGTAGCGCTTGCTGGCCAGGTTGGTCTCCAGCCCGCGGCCCCGCAGTATAGAACCGGGCTGGGTGATGGTCACGAGACCCGGGGCGATGGCCGTGTCCCGTTGCGGGTAGACGTTCAGCTGCTCCGTCTCCATCACCACCTTGCTGTCGCCCGGCGGGCCGTCCACGCGGACGTCGCCGGCCAGGCGCAGTTCCTCGCCCTCCGGCGCGACCCACCCGCGCGCGGCCGCGACGGTCCAGTAGCGGCGATCCGAGTCGGGCAGCAGGAACACCGGCGAGGCCATGTCCATGCTGCGCTGCCCGGGGGTCTGCGACATCTCCGGCGAGCGCAGGGTGAAGGATTCGACGCCCTCGTCGTCCAGCGCCACCAGTTCGAAGTCGTGCAGCACGTATTCCGAGCGCGTGCCGCTGCCGGCCGCCTCGGGCGCGCGCTCGTGCTGCCGCCACACCGACCATCCGGTGACGATCGCGGCCACCAGCAACACCAGCGTCAGCACGCCGCGCCAGCTCATGCGTGGTAGGCCTCGAGCCGCCCTTGCGCGGCCAGCAGCAGGTCGCAGAACTCGCGCGCGGCGCCGTGCCCGCCGGCGAGCGTGCTGCGCCAGTGCGCATGCTGCAGGATCCAGGCGTGGGCGTCGGCGGGCGCGGCGGCCAGGCCGGCCGCGCGCATCGCCGGCAGGTCGGCAAGGTCGTCGCCCATGAACGCGACCGCGTCCAAGGCCAGGCCGTGGCGCTGCGCGAGCGTGCGCACGAAGGCGAGCTTGTCGCCGACCTCGGCGTGGCATTCCACGCCCAGTTCGGCGGCGCGGCGCGCGGCGACGGCGCCGGGGCGCGCGGTGACGAACGCCACCGCGATCCCGGCGCGGCGCAGCAGCGCCAGCCCCTGGCCGTCGCGCACGTGGAAGTGCTTGCTCTCGCGGCCCTCGCTGTCGATCACGATGCGGCCGTCGGTGAGGGTGCCGTCCACGTCGAAGCAGGCGAGCCGCACCGCGGCGGCGCGCGCGCGGACGTCCACGGGGCAGGCGGCGGCCGGGTCGAAGGCCACCCTCAGACCACCCGTGCGCGCAGCAGGTCGTGGATGTTGAGCGCGCCCACCACGCGCTGCTCGCCATCCAGCACCAGAAGCGCGTTGATCTTGTGCGCTTCCATCATCCGCGCCGCCTCGACGGCGAGCGCATCGCTGCCGATGGACTTGGGCGTGCGCGTCATGACCTCCTCGATGCGCGTCGCGCGCAGGTCGATCGCCTCGTCGTCGAGCGTGCGGCGCAGGTCGCCGTCGGTGAACAGCCCGAGCATGCGGCCCCTGGCGTCCACCACCGCGGTCATGCCCAGCCGCTTGCGGCTCATCTCGACCAGCGCCTCGCTCAGCGAGGCTTCGGCGCGCACGCGCGGGATTTCGTCGCCGGCGTGCATGACGTCGGTGATGTGCAGCAGGAGCCGGCGCCCCAGGCTGCCCGCGGGGTGCGAGCGGGCGAAGTCGTCCGCGGTGAAGCCGCGCGCTTCCAGCAGGGCCACCGCCAGCGCATCGCCGAGCGCCAGCGCAGCGGTCGTGCTGGTGGTCGGGGCGAGGTCGAGCGGACAGGCCTCCGCCGGGACGCCGATGTCCAGGTGCACGTCCGCCTCGGTGGCGAGCGTGGAACCGGCGCGGCCGGTCATCGCCACCAGCGCGTTGCCCTGGCGCTTGAACACCGGCAGGAGCATCAGCACCTCGTCCGTCTCGCCGGAGTACGACAACGCCAGCACGACGTCGGCGTCGGTGATCATGCCGAGGTCGCCATGGCCGGCCTCGCCGGGATGGACGTAGAACGCGGGCGTGCCGGTGGAGGCGAGGGTGGCTGCGATCTTGCGCGCGACGTGCCCGGACTTGCCCATCCCGGTGCAGACCACGCGGCCCCGGCAGGCCAGCATTACCCGGCAGGCCTCGCTGAAGGCGCCGTCGATGCGCTCGCCGATCGCGGCCAGCCCGCGGGTCTCCACTTCCAGCACCCGGCGGCCGCTGGCGGCGAAGTCGAAATCGATGGACGGGGCACTCGCAGCGACGGGCATGGAGGCACGCTTCGGCTAGACTGTCCGTCCGATTTTACGCGAGTTCAGGCTGGCGCCCCGATGAATCCCCAGGACATCCAGGAACTGATCGAACAGGGGCTGCCGGGCGCCTTGGTGCGCGTCGAGGGCCCCGACGGGGTGCATTTCGAAGCCACCGTGGTCAGCGAGGCCTTCCGCGGCAAGCTGCCGCTGGCCCGCCACCGCATGGTCTACGCGACCCTGGGCGAGCGGATGGGCGGCGAGATCCACGCCCTGGCGCTGCGGACCCTGACCCCCGACGAGCACGCCTCCGCGCAGCAGGCGCCCTGACCATGCAGAAGATCGTGGTCGAGGGCGGCGTGCCGCTGCGCGGCGAAGTCCGCATCTCCGGCGCCAAGAACGCGGTGTTGCCGATCCTGTGCGCAGGCCTGCTCGCGGACGCCGAACTGGTGGTCCGCAACGTGCCCAACCTGCACGACGTGAAGACCACGTTGCGGCTGCTGGCGGAACTGGGTTGTGGCATCACCCTGGACGACAGCTTCACCATCCGCATCGACCCGACCCGGATCACCAGCCACGTCGCGCCCTACGAGCTGGTCAAGACCATGCGTGCCTCGGTGCTGGTGCTCGGTCCGCTGCTGGCGAAGTTCGGCGCGGCGGAAGTGTCGCTGCCCGGCGGCTGCGCGATCGGCTCCCGCCCGGTGGACCAGCACATCAAGGGCATGCAGGCGCTGGGCGCCGACGTCGTCGTCGAGCACGGCTTCATCAAGGCCAGCGCGAAGCGCCTGAAGGGCGCGCGCGTGGTCTTCGACATGGTCAGCGTCGGCGCGACCGAGAACGTGCTGATGGCGGCGACGCTCGCTGAAGGCCGCACGGTGCTGGAGAACGCGGCCAAGGAGCCGGAGATCGTCGACCTGGCCGAGTGCCTGGTGGCGATGGGCGCGCGCATCGAGGGCGCGGGCAGCGACCGCATCGTGGTCGAG
>DASWQG010000168.1:0-1865 GCA_036403775.1 Luteimonas sp. | reverse complement strand
GCGGATGAGGTTGCGTGCGGTCGGCGTTGCCGACAGCTTCACGACGGCGCGTCGCTCGTTCTCCAGCAGCGCGCGCGTCGAACCGCCGCCGCGGCGCCAGCTCTCGATCAGCGCGTACGGCGCCGGGTAGTGCGCCTTCGGCGCCTTGCCGGCGACCTGCTTCACCAGCAACGGCGCCAGCAGCTGCCGCACCGGCCACCAGTTCGTCGCCCAGGCCAGGAACCGCTGTTTCGGCGGCCGTTCGCGGCCGCGCAGCGCGAGGTCCGCGGCGGCATCCACCAGCAGCGACGGTTCGACGACCTTGTCCACCAGCCCGATCGCCCGCGCGTTGTGCGCCGACAGCGCGCGGCCGGTCAGCATCATGTCCATCGCCGCCGGCGCGCCGACCAGCCGCGGCAGGCGCACGCTGCCGCCCCAGCCGGGATAGATGCCGAGCTTCACTTCCGGCAGGCCGATGCGCGTGGACGGATCGTTGCTGGCGACGCGGTAGGTGCAGGCCAGCGCCAGCTCGGTGCCGCCGCCCATGCTGTAGCCGTGGATCGCGGCGACGCTGGGGCAGGGCAGCTCGGCGAGTTTCTGGAACACGAACTGCCCGCGCGCGAGCGCGTCCTTGACCGTGCCGCGCTCGCCGAACCCCCGGAACTCGCGGATGTCGGCGCCGGCGACGAAGCCGGAGGCTTTCGCCGAACGGAACACGACGCCCCTGGGGGGATCGATGGCGAGCCGCTCGAGCAGGCCGTCCAGTTCGATCAGCATGTCCTGCGACAGCGCGTTGACCGACTGGCCCTCGCGGTCGATGGACACCACCACGACGCCATCCAGCCGGCGCTCGACCTGCCAATGCCGCAGCCGCAGGCCGTCCAGGCCCGCCAGCGTCCCCTCGTTCATGGCGTCCATCCGTTGCGGTATGGGAGCGAAGTATGATCCCGGGTGCATTTGATTGCCGTCAATGCCGCCCCCATGGAGGTGCGCAAGGGGAACTTTCCTCGCGACCCGTGGTCCCACCGCCCGGCTGGAATGCCAGGGCCGACATGCAGGAGTGCCGGCAAGGCATGGCCGAAGACGAATCCTCCCAGCGGGCGGACCACGCACTGGTGCAGCGCGTCCAGCAGGGCGACAGCGCGGCCTTCGACCTGCTCGTGCGCAAGTACCAGCACCGGGTCATCGCGCTGATCGGCCGCTACGTGCACGACTGGAGCGAATGCCAGGACGTGGCCCAGGAGGCCTTCCTGCGCGCCTACCGCGCGCTCGACGGCTTCCGCGGGGACGCGCAGTTCTATACGTGGTTGCACCGGATCGCCGTGAACACCGCGAAGAACCACCTCGTCGCCGCCGGGCGGCGCCCGCCCACCGGGGACATCGACGTCGCCGACGCCGAGCAGTACGACTCGGGCATCCGCCTGCGCGACAACGACACCCCCGAGCGGGAACTGATGCGCCAGCAGATGGAACAAACGGTGCTGCGCGCGGTCCAAGCCCTGCCGGACGAGCTGCGCGAGGCGATCACGCTGCGCGAGGTGGACGGCCTGAGCTACGAGGAGATCGCCGAACGGATGGATTGCCCGATCGGAACCGTGCGTTCGCGGATCTTCCGCGCCCGCGAGGCGATCGACGAGGAGCTGCGGCCCCTCCTGGCACCGGACGACACGGAGTAGGCACCCATGGCGCAAGAACACGACAAGGTCCTGGATCACACCCGCCTGCAGCTGTCGGCCCTGTTCGACGGCGAGCTGGGCATCGACGAGGCCCGCTTCCTGCAGCGCCGGCTCGAGCATGACCGCGTGCTGGCGGCGCGCTGGTCGCGCTGGCAGCTGGCCGGCGACGTGCTGCGTGGCCAGGCCACCGCCGCCGCGCCCGACGGCTTC
>DASWQG010000167.1:0-6452 GCA_036403775.1 Luteimonas sp. | reverse complement strand
CCACAGGTTGATCAGCTCCACGAACACCGAGAACGCCATCGCGGTGTAGACGTAGCCCTTCGGGATGTGCAGGCCGAAGCCGTCGGCGATCAGCACCAGGCCGATCATGATCAGGAAGCTGAGTGCCAGCACCTTCACCGTCGGATGGCGCTCGACGAAGTCGCCCAGCGGCCGCGCGAAGACGAGCATGAAGACGATCGAGACCACGATCGCGGTGACCATCACCCAGCGCTCGTCCACCATGCCCACGGCGGTAATGATCGAATCCAGCGAGAACACCAGGTCGAGCAGCATGATCTGGGCGATGACGCCGCCCATCGTGGCCGCGGCCGCCGCCCCCGTGCCCTGGGGCTGCGCGGCGCCCTCGAGTTTCTGGTGGATCTCGTGCGTGGCCTTGGCGATCAGGAACAGGCCGCCGCCGACCAGGATCAGGTCGCGCCAGGAGAAGGTCTTGCCGAACAGCGCGAACAGCGGCTCGGTCAGGCCGATGATCCAGGCGATCGCCAGCAGCAGCGCCAGGCGGCTGATCGCAGCCATCGCGATGCCGAGCCGGCGCGCCTTGTCGCGCTGTTCGGGCGGCAGCCGCCCTGCCAGGATCGAGATGAAGATGAGGTTGTCGACGCCCAGGACCAGCTCGAGCGCGGTGAGCGTGGCGAGCGCGATCCAGGTTTCGGGATTGGCGAGGGCTTCCATGGCCGGTCAGGGTCTCCGCGTCAGCATCGGGGGGACGGAGACGGGCGTCGTTTGGACGCACCTTCGCCGTGTCTCGGCGAAGGTCTTGCCCACAGGCCGATGGCCTGCTGCTGCACCGGGGCCAGGGCCCGGAATGACGGCGACAGCACGTGGGACTACTCCCCTTCTGCGCGCAGCCTAGCATGGGGGCCGTTGTTCACACGTCACCTTTTGCTTCCGCGGCGCCCATGCTTGACGCTACCCGTGCGCGCCTCTACACTTGCGCGCTTTCCAGCCGTGGGGCCATAGCTCAGCTGGGAGAGCGCCTGCATGGCATGCAGGAGGTCGGCGGTTCGATCCCGCCTGGCTCCACCAATCGATGGCTGGAATGTTTTTCCGGACCTGTCCCCATCGTCTAGAGGCCTAGGACACCACCCTTTCACGGTGGACACCGGGGTTCGAATCCCCGTGGGGACGCCAGGAGTCGAAAAAGCCCGCTTCGGCGGGCTTTTTTTTGCTCAGGCCGCGTCGCGCTCGATCCCGGCGCGTGCCAGCGTCGCCACGCCGTGCCCCTGCTCGGCCAGGTAGTGCAGCCACTTGCCGAGGAAGGTGTTCATCCGCAAGCGATGGTCCAACAACTCGGCCGGCGGCGGGAACATGCCCAGCGTGTCCTGCCAGCGGCGACCGACGTAGCAGTGCGTCGCCTCCACCTGGCGGGCGTCGCGGTACAGGCGCAGGAAGGCGGAGGGATCCGGCTCGCCGGTGACCGGGTCGCGCAGGTCGTAGGTCAGCCGCAGCTCGCTGGTGTAGCGATGCTGCTCGAGCACCTCCAGCCGCAGGTCCAGGCCGTCGCCGATGCCGGACAGCCAGGTGCCGGGCGCCAGGTCGGCGGGTTCGAACAGGCGCGTGAGCAGCGCGAAGTTCTCCGCGTACAACCCCATCAGCCAGCCGAAGCGGCTGATCCGGGGAATGCGTTCGACGCGGGACAGGACGCGTGTTGCCATGGCCCGATCCTACACGCGCGCCAGCGCCCGCGAACAGCTTGACGCTTGCGGGGTTCGAGCCTACGGTTAAGGTCTGCCGCCTCAGAACATCTCGCGGTTGATTCCCAGCGATTCCAGCACGCGGCTCGAGATCTCCTCGATCGACGCGTGCGTCGTGCTGAGCCACTGGATGCCCTGCGCGCGCAGCAGTTCCTCGGCGGCGGCCACCTCGCGCTTGCAGGTGTCGAGCTGCGCGTAGCGCGAATTCGGACGGCGCTGCTGGCGGATCTGGTGCAGGCGCAGCGGGTCGATGGTCAGGCCGAACAGCTTGTTGCGGTACGGCCGCAGCCGCGCCGGCAACGCGTCGGACTCCAGGTCCTCCTCGGTCAGCGGATAGTTCGCGGCGCAGATGCCGTAATGCAGCGCCAGGTACACGCAGGTCGGCGTCTTGCCGGCGCGCGACACGCCGACCAGGATCAGGTCGGCCTCGCTGTAGTCGGCGCCGATGCCGTCGTCGTGGGCGAGCGCGTAGTTCATCGCATTGATGCGGCGATGGTAGCTGTCGAAATCCACCATGCCGTGGGCGCGGCCGACGTTGGATTCGCGCTGCCTGCCGAGCTCGCGTTCCAGCGGGTCGATGAACGGCGCGAACACGTCCAGCATCAGCGCCCCGCTCCCGGCCAGCACGGCGTTCAGCGCCGGGTCGACGCAGGAATTGACCACCACCGGGCGCAGGCCATGGGCCTCGCCCGCCCTGCGGATCTTCTCCGCGGTCGCCTGCGCCTTCTCCAGGGTGTCGACGAACGGCAGGCGGTCGGTGACGAAGCGCAGGCCCGGGAACTGGGTCAGCAGGCTGTGGCCGATGGTCTCGGCGGTGATGCCGGTGCCGTCGGAGACGTAGAACACCGGGCGCAGGTCGGCCATGCGAGGGGACTCCAGGAGGTTCGGGTTGCTAAAATAACGGAAACCCCCGGGAGCTCCCTGCCTTGAGCAACATCCTCTGGCTGCGCGACCTGCGCCTGTCCGACCTCGCCCAGGTGGGCGGCAAGAATTCCTCGCTCGGCGAGATGATCGGCCAGCTCGCGGACCTGGGGGTGTCGGTGCCCGGCGGCTTCGCCACGACCGCCGACGCGTTCAAGGCCTTCATCGCCCACAACACCCTGCACCAGCGCATCTACGACCGGCTGGGCAGCCTCGACGTCGAGGACGTCCCCGCCCTTGCCCGCGCCGGCGCGGAGATCCGCGGCTGGGTGGTGGACGCGCCGCTGCAGCCGGAGCTGGACCGCGACATCCGCCAGGCCTACGCCCAGCTGGCGGCGGAGAACGGCGGCGGCGACATCGCCGTGGCGGTGCGTTCCTCGGCCACCGCCGAGGACCTGCCCGACGCCTCGTTCGCGGGGCAGCAGGAGACCTTCCTCAACGTCACCGGCGCCGACGACGTCGTGCGCAAGGTCAAGGAGGTGTTCGCCTCGCTCTACAACGACCGCGCGATCGCCTACCGCGTGCACCACGGCTTCAGGCACGAGGACGTGTTCCTCTCGGCCGGCGTGCAGCTGATGGTGCGCTCGGATTGCGGCGCCTCCGGCGTGCTGTTCACCCTGGACACCGAGTCCGGCTTCCGCGACGTGGTGTTCATCACCGCCAGCTACGGCCTGGGCGAGATGGTCGTGCAGGGCGCGGTCAACCCGGACGAGTTCTACGTCTACAAGCCGACCCTGCGCGCGGGCAAGCGCTCGATCCTGCGCCGCTCGCTCGGCGCCAAGCAGCTGCGCATGGTCTATTCCGACCAGCCCGGCGAGCGCGTGCGCACCGAGGACACGCCGGCCGAGCTGCGCCAGCGCTTCTCGATCAGCGACGCCGACGTGCAGGAGCTGGCGAAGCAGGCGCTGGTGATCGAGCAGCACTACGGCCGCCCGATGGACATCGAGTGGGGCAAGGACGGCGTCAGCGGCAAGCTCTACATCCTGCAGGCGCGCCCGGAAACGGTGAAGTCGCGCGGCCACGCCACCCGGATCGAGCGCTACGCGCTGTCGCGGCGCGGCGACGTGGTCTGCGAGGGCCGCGCCATCGGCCAGAAGATCGGCAGCGGCGTCGCCCGCGTGGTGCGCTCGCTGGACGACATGAACGCGGTGCAGCCCGGCGACGTGCTGGTGGCCGACATGACCGACCCGGACTGGGAGCCGGTGATGAAGCGCGCCTCCGCGATCGTCACCAACCGCGGCGGCCGCACCTGCCACGCCGCGATCATCGCCCGCGAGCTGGGCGTGCCCGCGGTGGTCGGCACCGGCAACGCGCTCGAGGCGATCCCCAACGGCCAGGAAGTCACGGTCAGCTGCGCCGAGGGCGACACCGGCTACATCTACGCCGGCGCCCTGCCCTTCGAGCGGACCACCACCGACCTCGGCAACATGCCGCCGGCACCGCTGAAGATCATGATGAACGTGGCCAACCCGGACCGCGCCTTCGACTTCGGCATGCTGCCCAATGCCGGCATCGGCCTGGCGCGGCTGGAGATGATCATCGCCAGCCACATCGGCGTGCATCCCAAGGCGCTGCTCGAATACGACCGCCAGGACGCGGCGACGAAGGCGAAGATCGACGCGCGCGTCGCCGGCTACGCCGGGCCGGTCGAGTTCTACGTGGACCGCCTGGCCGAAGGCATCGCCACCATCACCGCCTCGGTGGCGCCGAAGCCGGTGATCGTGCGCCTGTCGGACTTCAAGTCCAACGAATACGCCAACCTCATCGGCGGCTCGAAGTACGAGCCGCACGAGGAGAACCCGATGATCGGCTTCCGCGGCGCCAGCCGCTACGTCGACCCCTCGTTCAAGGACTGCTTCGCGCTGGAATGCCAGGCGGTCAAGCGCGTGCGCGAGGAGATGGGCCTGGACAACCTCTGGGTGATGATCCCGTTCGTGCGCACCCTCGACGAGGGTCGCCGCGTGCTCGAGGTGCTGCGCGAGAACGGCCTCGAGCAGGGCAAGGACGGGCTCAAGGTCATCATGATGTGCGAGATCCCGTCCAACGCGCTGCTGGCCGACGAGTTCCTCGACCTGTTCGACGGCTTCTCGATCGGCTCCAACGACATGACCCAGCTCACGCTCGGCCTGGACCGCGACTCGGCGATCGTCGCCAACCTGTTCGACGAGCGCGACCCGGCGGTCAAGAAGATGCTGTCCATGGCCATCTCCACCGCGCGCGCCAAGGGCAAGTACATCGGCATCTGCGGCCAGGGCCCCAGCGACCACCCTGACCTCGCCCAGTGGCTGATGGACCAGGGCATCGAGTCCGTCTCCCTCAACCCCGACACCGTCGTCGACACCTGGCTCGCCCTCGCCAAGTCCAAGGCCGGCAACTAAGAGCGTTTTTTAGCCACGGATTTTCACGGATCAAATCTGATTGGTTTCGCCGCGACGTTGTCGATCGCGGCGAAACCAATCTGTGTTCATCCGTGTTCATCCGTGGCGAAAAAGCTGTTTACAGGCCGCTGAGGGGGCCCATGTGCTGGCGGTCGTGGCGCAGTTCGGCGATGGAGTCGCGGACGTCGCTCAGCGCGGTGTGCGCGGCTTCCTTGCTGACGGCGTCGAGCACCTGCGGCGCCCAGCGGCGCGCGAGTTCCTTCAGCGTGCTGACGTCGAGGTTGCGGTAGTGGAAGTAGCGCTCCAGCGCCGGCATCTGCCGGTGCAGGAAGCGCCGGTCCTGGCAGATCGAATTGCCGCACATCGGCGATGCGTTCGCCGGCACCCAGCGCTGCAGGAAGGCGACGGTGCGCGCCTCGGCCTCGGCCATGGGCACGCCCTCCTCCAGCACCCGCTTCCACAGCCCGGACTTGCCGTGCTGGCGCCGGTTCCAGTCGTCCATGGCCTCGAGCGTGGCCAGCGGATGGGCGATCGCCAGTTCGGGCCCCTCGGCGAGGATGTTGAGCTCGGCGTCGGTGACGACGGTGGCGATCTCGAGGATCGAATCGGTGGCCGTGTCGAGCCCGGTCATCTCCAGGTCGATCCAGACCAGGCGTCCCTCGCCCATGCCGTTGCCGCCGTTCTGCGCGCCTGTCGCCATGTGTCGCCGTCCCTGTCGTCGTCCCGGTGACGATGATACGCGGCCGGTGACGGCCGGGTCAGGCGGGCTTGCCGCGCTTGGCCCGGAAATAAGCCGTCAGGCGCCGGCCCGCCTCGTCGGCGAGCACCCCACCGCGCACCTCGACGCGGTGGTTGTGCCGAGGGTCGGCGAGCAGGTCGAAGACGCTGCCGGCCGCGCCGGTCTTCGGATCCGGCGCGCCATAGACCACCCGCGCCAGCCGCGCGTGCACCGCGGCCATCGCGCACATCGCGCAGGGTTCCAGGGTGACGTACAGCGTGCAGCCGAGCAGCCGGTGGTTGCCCAGCGCCTTGCCGGCCGCGCGCAGCGCCACGATCTCCGCGTGCGCGCTCGGGTCGCACTCGCCGATGTTGCGGTTCCAGCCTTGGCCCAGCACGGTGCCGTCCGGCCCGACCACCAGCGCGCCCACCGGGATCTCGTCGTCCTCCCGCTGCGCCCGCGCGCCGAGTTCCAGCGCGCGCTCCATCCAGGCTTCGTCGCTCATTCCCACTCGATGGTGGCGGGCGGCTTGCCGCTGATGTCGTAGACGACGCGCGACACGCCGCGCAGCTCGTTGATGATGCGGTTGGAGACGCGGCCGAGGAAGTCGTACGGCAGGTGCGCCCAGTGCGCGGTCATGAAATCGATGGTCTCCACCGCGCGCAGCGCGATGACCCATTCGTAGGCCCGCGCGTCGCCGACCACGCCGACCGACTTCAC
>DASWQG010000166.1:0-3804 GCA_036403775.1 Luteimonas sp. | reverse complement strand
GGCGACGGTGCAGGGCAAGACCTTCTACCGCGTGCGCATGGGGCCGTACGCCACGGCCTCCGAACTCGCCGAGGCCAAGCGCAAGCTGGCCGGCGGCGGCCTCACCGCGATGGCGATCAAGGCGAAATGACCGCCGCGGCGCCGCGCACCGCGCTGGTGACCGGGGCCACTTCGGGCTTCGGCCGCGCCACCGTCGAACGCTTCCTGGGCGGCGGCTGGCAGGTGGTGGCCTGCGGCCGCCGCGCGGAACGCCTGCAGGCGCTGCGGGACCTCCCGGGGGGCGAGCGCGTGCACGCGGCCGCCTTCGACGTGCGCGACGCACTGGCGATGCAGGCGGCGCTGGAGGCGTTGCCGTCCGCTTTCCGCGGCATCGACCTGCTGGTCAACAACGCCGGCCTGGCACTGGGCACACGCCCCGCCCAGGAGGCGTCGCTGGACGACTGGCGGACGATGATCGACACCAACGTCACCGCGCTGGTCACCCTCACCCGGGCGCTGCTGCCGACCCTCGTCGAGCGCCGCGGCGCGATCGTCAACGTCAGCTCCACGGCGGCGAAGTACCCCTACACCGGCGGCAACGTCTACGGCGGCACCAAGGCCTTCGTCTCGCAGTTCTCGCTCAACCTGCGCGCGGACCTGCATGGCACCGGCGTGCGCGTGACCACGCTCGAGCCGGGCATGGCCGAGACCGAGTTCACCCTGGTCCGCACCCATGGCGACCAGGCCGCCTCCGACGCGCTCTACGCCGGCGCGCAGCCGATGACCGCCGGCGACATCGCCGACACGCTCTGGTGGATCGCCAACCTCCCGCCCCACCTCAACATCAACCGCCTCGAACTGATGCCCACGAGCCAGTCGTTCGCCGGCTTCCAGGTCCACCGCGGCTAGAAGTTTCTTTGGCCACGGATGAACACGGATGAACACGGATGAACACGGATAAGGCTTTTTATATCAGTTCCGCTTTATCCGTGTGATCCGTGTTCATCCGTGGCAAAAACCTCACCGGGGAAGGGCCAGCGGGGTGTCTTCGAGGTAGGTGTAGGCGGTGAGGCCGGATTCGAGGGCGGCTTCGAGGCGACCGGCCTCTTCGTCGCCGAGGCCGGCGGCGGCGATCTTCTCGCGGTAGGCCGCGCGCAGCGCGTCGAGGTCGTAGCCGACGTAGTCGAGCATGACGTCGGTGGTGTCGCCGCGGCGCTGCTGGCTCATGGCGTAGCCGTCGCCGTCGAGGTGGACCGCCACCGCGTCGGTGTCGCCGAACAGGTTGTGGATGTCGCCCAGGATCTCCTGGTACGCGCCGATCAGGAAGAAGCCGAGGCGGTAGCTCTCGCCGTCGCGCACCGGGTGCAGCGGCAGCGAGGTGTCCAGGTCCTCGTTCTCGACGTAGGTATCGATCTTGCCGTCCGAGTCGCAGGTCATGTCGCCGATCACGCCGCGCCGCGTCGGCGCCTCGTCCAGGCGCTCGATCGGCACGATCGGGAACACCTGGTCGATCGCCCAGACGTCCGGCATCGACTCGAACACGCTGAAGTTGACGAAGTACTTGTCCACCAGCCGCTCGTTGAGCTCGTCGAGCAGCTCGCGGTGGCTCTTCTCGGCGTAGTCCAGCCGCGCTTTCACCGCGTGGGCGATGGCGTAGAACAGGTCGTCCAGGCGCGCGCGATGCACCAGGTCGAGCTGGCCAAGGGCATAAAGGGAGAGGCCCTCGCCGTGGTGGTGCTGCGCGTCGTGGAACAACTCCACCGGCGGCCGCTGGTCCAGCTCGCCGTGCACCTCGCGCAGGCGGCGCAGCACCGGCGGCTCGTCGTCGAAGGCTGGCGGCACGCGCCCCTCCGGCGCCTCCTCCACCTCGGCCACGTTCGCCACCAGCATCGCGTGGTGCGCGGTCATCGCGCGGCCGCACTCGGTGACGATGCGCGGCTGCGGAAGGTCGTTGGCGGCGCAGGCCTCGGCCAGCGGCTGCACGATGTTCGATGCGTACTGCAGCACGCCGTAGTTGATCGAGCAGAAGCTGCGCGAACGCGTGCCCTCGTAGTCCACGCCGAGGCCGCCGCCGACGTCCATCCAGCGCACGTTGGCGCCGAGCTTGGACAGTTCGACGAAGTAGCGCACCGCCTCGCGCATGCCGCGGGCGATGTCGCGGACGTTGGAGATCTGCGAGCCCATGTGGAAGTGCAGCAGCTGCAGGCAGTCCGCCATGCCGGCGTCGCGCAGCACCTTCCACAGGTCCAGCACCTGGCGCGGCCCGAGGCCGAACTTGGCCTTGTCGCCGCCGCTGTTCTGCCACTTGCCGGCGCTGATCGAGGCCAGGCGCATGCGCACGCCGATGCCGGGGCGCACGCCCAGCGCCTGCGCCTCCTCGAGGATCAGCCGCAGCTCGGAGGGCTTCTCGACCACGATGAAGGTCTCCAGCCCGAGCTTGCGCCCGATCAGCGCCAGGCGGATGTACTCGCGGTCCTTGTAGCCGTTGCAGACCACCAGCCCGCCCGGGCGCGAGAGCGCCATCACCGCCATCAGTTCGGGCTTGCTGCCGGCTTCCAGGCCGAAGCCCTCGCCGCGGTGCGAGGCAAGCACACCGGCCACGCCCGCATGCTGGTTGACCTTGATCGGGTAGACCGCGGTGTAGCCGCCGGTGTACTCCCACTCCTGCTGCGCCTGCGCGAACGCGGCCTGCAGCTTGCCCAGGCGGTCGCCGAGGATGTCCGGGAAGCGCAGCAGCAACGGCAGCTTCGCGCCGCCGGCGCGCGCGGCGTCCACGACCTCCGGCAGCGGGATCGACGGCCCCGCCGGCCCGCGCGGGCGCACGACCATGCGGCCGCCCTCGACGTCGAAGTAGCCTTCCGACCAGTGCGGGATCGAGTAGGTCTTGCGGGCTTGGTCGGGCGACCAGGCGGCCATCGGCGCGTCCTTGGGGGCGGAGAACCCGCGCATTCTAGACGCTGCGCCGTCAAGGGGTCCGCTACAATCGCGCGCCCCGACCCGCCCGCCGACGAGACCGCGATGACCGAGCCCACCTGGATGCACGAGAACTTCGAGCCGACCGGCTCGTCCATCGGCTTCCGCGTCACCCGCAAGCTCGACGAGGTGCAGTCGCCGTTCCAGAAGATCGAGATCTACGAGTCGACGGACTGGGGCAACCTGATGCTGATCGACGGCGCGATGATGCTGACGTCGCGCGACAACTTCTTCTACCACGAGATGATGTCGCACCCGGCGCTGTTCACCCACGCCAACCCGCGCGAGGTGGTGATCATCGGCGGCGGCGATTGCGGCACGCTGCGCGAGGTGCTGCGCCACCCCGGCGTGGCCAGCGCGGTGCAGTGCGACATCGACGAGCAGGTCACGCGCATGGCGGAGAAGCACTTCCCCGAGCTGTGCGAATCCAACGGCGACCCGCGCGCGCAGCTGCTGTTCGACGACGGCGTGGCCTACATGGCCAATCGCGCGCCGGGCAGCGTGGACATCGTGATCGTGGATTCGACCGACCCGGTGGGCCCCGCCGAGGGCCTGTTCAACCGCGCCTTCTACGAATCCTGCTTCCGCGCGCTGCGCGACGACGGGATCCTGGTGCAGCAGTCCGAGTCGCCGCTGGCGCTGCTCGGGCTGATCCGCGAGATGCGGGCGGAGATGGGCAAGGCCGGCTTCCGGGCGTTCAAGACCCTGCCCTTCCCGCAGCCCTGCTACCCGACCGGCTGGTGGAGCTGCACCCTGGCCCGCAAGCACGCCGACGGCCGCCATGGCGGCTTCGAGTTCCGTGAGGCGGACGCCCGCGAGGCCGCGCTGGGTACGCTGTACTACAGCGCCGAC
>DASWQG010000165.1:0-6833 GCA_036403775.1 Luteimonas sp. | reverse complement strand
TACCTCAAGGACGCGCGCACCTACGCCGGCATCGTGCTGGTGATGGAGGGCTACCGCCTGCTGGTGCGGCGGCTGCAGGGCGAGGCCAGCGTGCTCGCCGCCGGCGACGAGGCCGCCGACCCGGAGCCCGAACCCGGGCGGCCGGAGCGCTTCCTGGTGCGCAAGCTCGACCGCGAGTTCCTGGTGGCCGCCGCGGAAGTGGAATGGCTGCAGGCCGCGGGCAACTACGTCAACCTGCGCGTGCGCGGCCGCGACTACCCGCTGCGCACGACGATGGCGGCGATCGGAGCCCGGCTCGACCCGGCGCGCTTCGCCCGCATCCACCGCAGCTACATCGTCAACCTCGACCAGGTCGCCGCGATCGAGCCGCTGGACACCGGCGACGCGCGCGTGCACCTGAAGGACGGCACCGTGCTGCCCTGCAGCCGGCGCCATCGCGAGGCGCTGCGCGGGCGGGTCGCCTGATAGAATGGCCGGTCTTTCGCCGCCATCACGCGACGCCATGATCGAACTCAATCCCGTCCGCCAGCGCATCGCCGACCTCCGTGGCCGGCTGGATGCGCTGAGGGGGTATCTTTGACTACGACCGCAAGGTAGAGCGGCTCGAGGAAGTCAACCGCGAACTGGAGAGCCCCGACGTCTGGAACGACGCCGAGCGGGCCCAGGCGCTGGGGCGCGAGCGCGCCTCGCTGGACAAGGTGGTGCACGGCATCCGCGAGCTGTCCGAGGGACTGGCGGGCGCCCACGAGCTGCTGGAGCTGGTCGAGGCGGAGCAGGACGAGGAGACCGCGCAGGCCATCGCCGCCGACGTCGAGCGCTACGCCCGCGGCGTGGACCAGCTCGAGTTCCAGCGCATGTTCTCCGGCAAGATGGACGACAAGCCGGCGTTCGTGGACATCCAGGCCGGCGCCGGCGGCACCGAGGCGCAGGACTGGGCGGAGATGCTGCTGCGCATGTACCTGCGCTGGGCCGAATCGCGCGGCTGGAAGGCCGAGCTGATGGAGGTCAGCGGCGGGGACGTCGCCGGGATCAAGTCGGCGACCTTCCGGGTGGAGGGCGACCACGCCTACGGCTGGCTCAAGACCGAGATCGGCGTGCACCGGCTGGTGCGCAAGTCGCCGTTCGATTCGGACAACCGCCGGCACACCAGCTTCACCTCGGTGTTCGTCTCGCCGGAAGTCGACGACGACATCGACATCGAGATCAACCCGGCGGACCTGAAGACCGACGTGTACCGTTCCTCCGGCGCCGGCGGCCAGCACGTCAACAAGACAGAATCTGCGGTGCGCATCACCCACGTGCCGACCGGCGTCGTGGTGGCGTGCCAGACCGAGCGCAGCCAGCACGCCAACCGCGACCGCGCGATGAAGATGCTGGCGGCGAAGCTCTACGAGCTGGAAGTGCAGAAGCGCAACGCCGAGAAGGATGCGCTGGAGGCGACCAAGTCCGACATCGGCTGGGGCAGCCAGATCCGCAACTACGTGCTCGACCAGAGCCGGATCAAGGACCTGCGCACCGGCATCGAGCGCTCGGACACGCAGAAGGTGCTCGACGGCGACCTCGACGAGTTCGTCGAGGCCAGCCTGAAGGCCGGGCTGGAAGCGGGCGCGAAGCGGGCGGACGCGTAGTCGCGGCCACCGCCGCGCCCACAGGGTAGATTGCAGCGACATGAGCGACGAACAGCAGTCCCACGACGAGAACCACCTGGTCGCCGAGCGCCGCGCGAAGCTCGCGGCGCTGCGCGCGCGGGGGATCGCCTTCCCGAACGACTTCCGCCGCGCCGACCACGCCGGCGACCTGCAGGCGGAATTCGCCGACGCCGCGCGCTGGAGCGGCGAGGCGCTGGAGGCCGAGGGCCGGAAGGTGGCGCTGGCGGGGCGGCTGCTCGCCAAGCGGGTGATGGGCAAGGCCGCGTTCGGCACGATCCAGGACGTGTCCGGCCGGATCCAGCTGTTCCTGCAGTCGGCCGCGCTCGGCGAGGCCTACGAGGCGTTCAAGGGCTGGGACGTGGGCGACATCGTCTCGGCCGAAGGCAGCCTGATGCGCACCAGGACCGGCGAGCTGTCGGTCAAGGTCGAAACGCTGCGCCTGCTGGTGAAGTCGCTGCGGCCGCTGCCGGACAAGTGGCATGGCCTGGCCGACGTCGAGCAGCGCTATCGCCAGCGTTACGTGGACCTGATCGTCACCCCCGAGGCCCGCGAGGTGTTCGTCAAGCGCTCGCGGATCGTGGCGGCGATCCGGCGCTGGCTGGACGCGCGCCGCTTCCTCGAGGTCGAGACGCCGATGATGCATTACCTGGCCGGCGGCGCCACCGCGCGGCCGTTCACCACGCACCACAACGCGCTGGACCTGGACCTGTTCCTGCGCGTGGCGCCCGAGCTCTACCTCAAGCGCCTCGTCGTCGGCGGCTTCGAGCGCGTGTACGAGATCAACCGCAACTTCCGCAACGAGGGCGTCAGCACGCGCCACAATCCCGAGTTCACCATGCTCGAGCTGTACGAGGCCTACGCCACGTACGAGGGGATCATGGACCTCACCGAGGCGCTGGTCCGCGACGTCGCGCAGGAGGTGCTGGGCACCACCGCGCTGCAGTGGGAAGGCCGCGCGATCGACCTCGGCCCGCGCTTCCGGCGCTGGAAGCTGGAGGAGGCCGTGCGCGAACTGGATCCCGCGATCTCCGCGGCCGATTGCCGCGACCGCGACGCGCTCGCCGCGCACTGCGCGCGCCTGGGCATCCACGTGAAGCCCGGCTACGGCTGGGGCAAGCTGCTGCTGGAGATCTTCGAGAAGATCGTCGAGCCCACCCTGGTGCAGCCCACCTTCATCACCCACTACCCGGTGGAGGTCTCGCCGCTGGCGCGGGAATCCGACAGCGAACCGGGCATCACCGACCGCTTCGAGCTGTTCATCGGCGGCAAGGAGATGGCGAACGGCTTCTCCGAGCTCAACGATCCCGAGGACCAGGCCGCCCGGTTCCGCGCGCAGGTCGAGGCCAAGGCCGGCGGCGACGACGAAGCCATGCACTACGACGCCGACTACATCCGCGCGCTGGAGGTCGGCCTGCCGCCCACCGGCGGGCTGGGCGTGGGCATCGATCGCCTGGTGATGCTGTTCACGGATTCGGCGTCCATCCGCGACGTGCTGCTGTTCCCGTACATGCGACCGGGCCAGGCGGGTTGAGCGCACCACGCCCGGGGCTTGCCCCGGCATGGCGCCAGCGCCCAGACTGTGGGGCGAACCCGACAGGGACGCCGGGACAGTCTTTCTTGGGGGCGGCGCCTTGAACATCGTCATCGTCGACGACCAGACATCCGCGCGGACCATGCTCCGGCACATCCTCGAGGACATCGGCCCCGAGCTGGAGGTCCACGATTTCGGCGATCCGCTCGCGGCGCTGGCGTGGTGCGGCGCCAACCGCGCCGACCTGCTGCTGCTGGACTACCGCATGCCCGGGCTGGACGGCCTGGAGTTCGCGCGGCGCTTCCGCGCGCACCTGGTGAACCGCGACGTGCCGATCGTGCTGGTCACGGTGGTCGGCGACGAGCCGGTGCGGCAGGCCGCGCTCGACGCCGGCGTGATCGACTTCCTGGTCAAGCCGATCCGTCCGCGCGAACTGCGCGCCCGCTGCCGCAACCTGCTGCAGCTGCGCCAGCACAGCGAATCGGTGAAGCAGCGCGCGCTGTCGCTGGAACAGCGCCTGCTGTCGAGCATGCACGAGATCGAGGAGCGCGAACGCGAGACGCTGTCCAGGCTTGCGCGCGCGATCGAGTACCGCGACGCCGGCACCAGCGCCTACCTCGAGCGCATGGCGCGGGTGGCGGGCCTGATCGCCGAGGGCCTGGGCCTGCCCGAGGACGAGGTCCGTACCATCGAGCGGGCGGCGCCGCTGCACGACATCGGCAAGATCGCCATCCCCGACGCGGTGCTGATGAAGAAGGGACCGCTGGACGACGCCGAGCGCGAGGTGATGCGCCGCCATCCGCTGATCGGCCACGAACTGCTGTCCGACAGCCAGAACCGTTTCATCCGCACCAGCGCGGTCATCGCCCTGCGCCACCACGAGCGCTACGACGGCAGCGGCTACCCCGACGGCCTTGCCGGCGAGGCGATCCCGCTGCCGGCGCGGATCGTGACCGTCGCCGACGTGTTCGACGCGCTGATCTCGCCGCGCCCCTACAAGCCGGCCTGGTCGATCGACGAGGCGCTGGCGTACCTGCGCGAGGAGCGCGGCCGCCTGTTCGACCCCGCCTGCGTGGACGCGCTGCTCCGCGAGGAGGAGCGCCTGCGCCAGGTCTGCGCCCGGGCTTCGGTGCCGGCGAGGACATCCCGGGTACAGTGACCGTTCGCCGCCCGGCCATCCGGCCCGGGGGATCGGTGCTAATGTGACTTGAGGGAGACATGCGAGCGCAGGTAGCCATCACCGGCATGGGGGTGATTTCCCCCATCGGCATCGGCGTGCCCGAAGTGGCGGCGTCCCTGCGCGATGCGCGCTCGGGCATCCGCCTGCACCGGGCGCCGCCGATCGAGCGCGAGTTCGCCGCGGGGGTGGTCGAGGCCAGCTTCGACGACGCCTTCACCCGCCTGGAGCTGCCGTTCCTGGACCGCACCCAGCAGATGGCCCTGCTGGCCGCGGGGCAGGCGATCGAGGACGCCGGCTTGCCGTCGTCCTTCGCCGCCCACGGGCAGCGCGGGGGCGTCTACTACGGCAACGTCAACGGCGGCGCCGCGACCGGACAGGGCTGGATGGAACAGCTGCTGCTGGCCCACAAGCAGGCCTCGCGCCCGTTCACCGCCATGGCGATCATGGGCAATGCCGGCGCCGCGCAGATCGCCCTGCGCCACCAGGTGCTCGGTCCGGTGATCTCCAACGCCACCGCCTGCGGATCCAGCGGCGTGGCGATTGGCGACGCCGCGCGCGCGATCGCCGACGGCCACCTCGACATCGCCATCGCCGGCGGTGCAGAGGCGCCGCTGGTGGCGATGATCATGGGGGTGTTCCAGGGGACCCGCGCGATGTCGGCGCCGGACCCGGACGACCCGGCCCGCACCTGCAAGCCGTTCTCGCGGGCCCGCAGCGGCCTGGTGATGGGCGAGGGCGCGGCCTTCGTGGTGCTGGAGTCGCTGGAGCGCGCGCGCGAGCGCGGCGCGCCCCTGCACGGCGTGGTCTCCGGCTACGGCGTCTCCAACGACGCGCACCATATCGGCATGCCGGCCACCGAGGGCCAGGTGCGCGCGCTGCGCGCCGCGCTCGCGGACGCCGGCCTGTCCGCGGCCGACCTGGGCTACGTCAACGCCCACGCCACCGCCACCGACGGTGGCGACATGATCGAGGCCGCGGCCCTGCGCGAGGTGTTCGGCGCGGGCACCGACGGCACGCCGGTGTCCTCGACCAAATCGGTCCACGGCCACCTGCTGGGCGCGACCAGCGCCCTCGAGCTCGTGGTCACCCTGGTGGCGATGCGCGAGTCGCTGCTGCCCGCCAGCGCGCACCTCGGAGATCCCGACCCGCGCTGCGAACTCAACCACGTCGGCCCCCGCCCGGTCACCGGGCGCCGGATCGACCATGCGCTGTCCTTTTCCTGCGGGTTCGGCGGCACCAACGTGGCGCTCGTCGTCTCCCGCAGTCCTTCATCGCACTGAAGCGAAGCACCGGAGCCACCCATGAACGCGATCGTCCTGCCCCATCCGCATCTTGGCACCCACCGTCCGCAGCCGCGCCTGTCCACCGAGGTCAGGTCCCTGCGGGAACACGCGCTGTGGATCACCCTCCACCGCGACGCCGCCACCGGCCTGCAGAACTTCACCCCGGACCTGGTGCAGGAATTCCGCGGCCTGGTCGAGGACCTGCACGACGACCGCCAGCGCCGTCCGCTGCCGCCCTACGCCGTGGTCCAGTCCGCCGACCCGGACTACTTCAGCATGGGCGGCGACCTGCGCTTCTTCCGCGACTGCATCGAGCGCCGCGACGCCGCCACGCTGCGCGAGTACTCGATGCGCTGCCTGGACCTGCTGCTGTCCTGGAACGGCAAGCTCAAGGCGACCACGACCTCGGTCGCGCTGGTCCAGGGCCGGGCGCTGGGGGGCGGCTTCGAGATGGCGCTCAGCACCGACTACCTGATCGCCGAGGCGCACAGCAGCTTCGGCTTCCCGGAAATCATGTTCGGCCTCTTCCCGTGCACCGGCGCCATGGGCCTGCTGGCCTCGCGCATCGGCCCGCGCAACGCCGAGCGGATGATGACCAACAAGAAGATCTACGGCGCGGCCGAGCTGTACGAGATGGGCCTGGTGGACGAGATCTGCCCGACGGGGCAGGGCGAGCTCGCGGTCGAGCGCTTCATCGCCAACCACGCCTCGCGCATGAAGGCGCGGCTGAAGGTGCAGCAGAGCCGCTTCCGCCACGAGACGCTCGCCCATGCCGAAGGCGTGCGCGTGGTCGAGGACTGGGTGGAGACCGCGATGTGCCTGTCCCCGGAGGAACTGCGCTCCATGGACATGCTGATCATGATGCAGGCCCGGGAAGCCGCGATGCCGGGGCGCCGCCAGGCGGCCTGAGGCGCGGCGGCGTCAGCCGGCGCGCGCGGCGTCGCCCGCTTCGAGGCCCTGGCGCAGGGAATCCAGGGCCGCGAGGCTGAGGTCCGCGGTTTTCAGCAGTTCGGCGTGGCGCTCGCGCCCGTCGCCCTCGAGTTCGCGCTGCCCGATGGCCATCAGCCGGTCGGCGAGGGCGGCCAGGCGCACGGCGCCCAGGCTCAGGCAGACCCCGCGGAGGGCATGCGCCTCGCGGTGCACGGCCACCACGTCGGCCGCCAGCAGCGCCGCGGCGAGCCCCTCGTTGA
>DASWQG010000164.1:0-4974 GCA_036403775.1 Luteimonas sp. | reverse complement strand
GGCGCTGGCGCCCGGCGGCGCGCGATGCGGCGGGTCCGCCGCCGGCATCAGGTGCACGGTCGCCTCCAGCGCGTCGCGCGCGCTGCGCGCGATCGCGAGGTGGCCCTCGTGCACGGGGTCGAACGTGCCGCCGTAGAGGACGCGCAAGCGCTCCACGCGCTCAGCCCGCGAGCAGGCGCGCGGCGCCGGGCTCGGCCAGCGCCAGCAGCACGCGCTCGAGGTGCTGCCACGCGTCGGCCGGCTCGGTGCCCGGACGGCTGCGCCCCTTGGAGATGCGGTCCACCTGCGCGATGCCGGACACGATCCGGTCCCAGCGCGCGGCCGGGTGCCGCTTCAGCGCGCGCAGCCACGGCGCCTGCCGCGACTCCCACACCCGCTGCGCCCGGAACTCGGCGTTGAGGTTGCCGCCGCGCGACTGCACCCGCGCCAGCGCCGCGCCGCGCTGCACCTCGGCGCCGATGTAGCCGAGCAGCGCGGGCACCGCGGCGCCTTCCGCGCGCAAGCCGCGCAGGATGCGCGCGACCTGCGCCGCTTCGCCGTTGAGCGCGGCCTCGTACAGGCGGAACACATCGTAGCGCGACGAGTCGGCGACGAGCGCGAGCATGCGCGCGGCATCGAGCGGCTGGCCGTCGGCCAGCAGCGCGAGCTTGTCGATCTCCTGCGCGGCCGCGAGCAGGTTGCCCTCGACCCGCTCGGCCAGTTGCTGCACCGCCGCCGCATCGGCCTGCAGCCCGCGCGCGCGCAGGCGCCTGGCGATCCAGTCGGGCAGCTCGTGCGGCTTGACCTGCCAGCCCACCGCGACGGCGCCGATGCGCGCGATCGCCTCGCTCCACTTGCCACCGTGGGAACGGCTCCACTCGCCGCAGGTGACCAGCAGGCAGACGTCGGCGGGCGGATCGGCGCAGAACTCGACCAGCAGCTTGCCGCCCTCGGTGCCGGGCTTGCCGGTGGGCAGGCGCAGTTCGATCAACCGGCGTTGCGCGAACAGGCCTGGCGCGCGCAGGCTCGCCGCCATCGCCGCCCAGTCGGGCTCGCGCTGGTTGCCTTCGGCCTGGAACACTTCCCGCTCGGAGATGCCTTGCGCGCGCGCCGCGGCGCGCACCGCGTCGGCGCCTTCGAGCACGCGCAGCGGTTCCGGACCGGCGATGAGGTAGGCGGGCGCCAGCGGACCCTTGCCCAGGCGCGCGGCCAGCTGTTCCGGCGTGGTTTCCATGCGCCTCGCCGCCTAGGGCGTGGCGCCCTCGACCTGCGGCAGTCGCGACACCGCGTCGATGCGGCGCAACACGGCCGACAGCATTTCGCGCCGGAGCTCGCGCTGCAGGATCTCGCGCTCGCCCTCGGTGCCGGCCGAACGGGTTGGCACCGAGATGTAGTCGCGCGAGAGCTCGATCGCCTGCTGCGGCACCAGGTCGGTGCCGTCGGCGCGCTGCAGGCGGAAGATCACCGCGTAGCGCAGGTTGAACTCCTGCGCGCGGCCGAACTGGTCGATGCTGATCGGGTTCTCGCCCCAGCGCTCGCTGACCACGCGCAGCGTCGCCACGTCCGCCGCCGCGTCGGCATCCGGGTCGACGACCTCGGCACCGGCGCGGCGCAGCGCATCGCGCAGGCCGAGCACCAGCGCGCTGTCGGCATCGCGGGCCACGACCCGCAGGGGGCCCAGGTCCGCGGGCAACTGCAGCGCGCCGCGCAGGTGGAAGCCGCAACCGGCCAGCAGCAACAGCGCCAGCGCGAGAACGGCGGGGAGCTTGGGGATGCGCGGGAGGGACAGGTCCATGGCGGCAGTCTAAGTCACCCGGCCGCGACGATGTTGACGATCTTGCCCGGCACCACGATCACCTTGCGCACGGCCATCCCCTGCAGGAAGCGGGCGACGTTCGGCTCGGCCAGCGCCGCGGCCTCGACCGCCTCGCGCGGGGCGTCGGGCGCCGCCTCGATCGTGCCGCGCAGCTTGCCGTTCACCTGCACCGCCAGGGTGACGCTGTCGCGGACCAGCGCCGCGGGGTCCGCCCGCGGGAACGGAACGTCCTCCAGCAGCGTCTCCGGGTGGCCCAGCACCTGCCACAGCGCGTGGCAGGCGTGCGGGGTCACCGGATTGAGCAGCAGCACCATCGCCTCGAGCGCCTCGTGGCGCACCGCGCGCCCCTGGTCGCTCATGTCGTCGAAGCGGGTGACGTGGTTGAGCAGCTCCATCAGCGCCGCGATCGCGGTGTTGAAGCTGTGGCGGCGGCCGTAGTCGTCGCCGACCTTCTGGATCGCCTCGTGTACGTGCCGGCGCAGCGCCTTCTGCGCCGCGTCGAGCGCGGCCGGGTCCACCCTCGGGTGGTCGGGCTGCGCGGCGTGCTCGACCACCACGCGCCAGAAGCGGCGCAGGAAGCGCGCCATGCCCTCCACGCCCGCCTCGCTCCACTCCAGCGACTGTTCCGGCGGCGCGGCGAACATGGAGAACAGGCGCACGGTGTCGGCGCCGAAGCGGTCCACCAGGGCCTGCGGGTCGACGCCGTTGTTCTTCGACTTCGACATCTTCTCGATGCCGCCGATGCGCACCGGCTGGCCGTCGGCCTTGAGCACGGCGCCGGTGGCATGGCCCTTGTCGTCGCGCGCGACCTCCACGTCGGCGGGATTGAACCACTCGCGGTTGCCGTTCGCGGTTTCGCGGTAATAGGTGTCCGCCACGACCATGCCCTGGGTCAGCAGCCGCTTCGCCGGCTCGTCGCTGTGCACCAGGCCCTGGTCGCGCAGCAGCTTGTGGTAGAAACGGAAATACAGCAGGTGCAGGATCGCGTGCTCGATGCCGCCGATGTACTGGTCCACCGGCAGCCAGTGGTTGGCGCGTTCCTCGTCGACCTGGGCCTCGGCGCCGGGCGAGGTGTAGCGCGCGTAGTACCAGCTCGATTCCATGAAGGTGTCGAAGGTGTCGGTCTCGCGCTCGGCCTCGCCGCCGCACTCGGGACAGGTCGTCCGGCGCCATTCGGGATCGGCCTTGATCGGGGAGCGCACGCCGGAGAACTCCACGTCCTCGGGCAGCACCACCGGCAGCTGGTCCTCGGGCACGGGCACCGCGCCGCAGGCGTCGCAGTAGATCACCGGGATCGGGCAGCCCCAGTAGCGCTGGCGGCTCACGCCCCAGTCGCGCAGGCGGAAGTTCACCCGGCGCCCGCCACGCCCCTCCGCCTCGAGCCGCGCGGCCAGCGCGGCGAAGGCGGCGTCGAACTCCAGGCCGCTGTACTCGCCGGAGTTCACCAGCGTGCCGCGCCCGGTGTACGCGCCGCGCTGCTGGATGCCGTCGAGGTACTCGCGGACCATGCGCACGGCGGCGGCGGTATCGAAGGCATCGACGTGGCCGCCGTCGAGCGCCGCCTGGAACGGATCGGCGTCCGCCGCAAGGTCGTGGCCGATCTCACGCAGCGCGTCGCGCACGCCGTCGGGCACGATCACCGGGCGCACCGGCAGGCCGTAGGCGGCCGCGAACTCCCAGTCGCGCTGGTCGTGCGCGGGCACCGCCATCACCGCGCCGGTGCCGTAGCCCATCAGCACGAAGTTGGCGACGTAGATCGGCAGGTCCTCGCCGGTGAGCGGATGGATCGCCCACAGCCCGGTGGCCATGCCGCGCTTTTCCTGCGTTTCCAGCTCCGCCTCGGAGACGCCGCCGTGGCGAAGGTCCTCGAGGAACGCGGCCAGTTCCGGGTTGTCCTGCGCCGCCTTCTGCGCCAGCGGATGCTCGCCGGCGATGCTGATGAAGGTGACGCCCATCAGCGTGTCGGGGCGCGTGGTGTAGACCGCGAGCGGCGTGTCCTCGCCGTCCACGTCGAAATGGATCTCCAGCCCTTCCGAGCGGCCGATCCAGTTGCGCTGCATGGTCTTGACCGGCTCGGGCCAGCCCTCGAGCGTGTCCAGGCCGTCCAGCAGTTCCTGCGCATAGTCGGTGATGCGCAGGAACCACTGCGGGATCTCGCGCTTCTCCACCAGGGCGCTGGTGCGCCAGCCGCGGCCGTCGATCACCTGCTCGTTGGCGAGGACCGTCTGGTCCACCGGGTCCCAGTTCACCACCGAGTTGCGGCGGTACGCCAGGCCCTGCTTCATCAGCCGCACGAACAGGCGCTGCTCGTGGACGTAGTACGACGGCTGGCAGGTCGCGAACTCGCGCGACCAGTCGATGGCGTAGCCCATCGCCTGCAGCTGCGACTTCATGTGCGCGATGTTGGCGTAGGTCCACTTCGCCGGGGCGGTGTGGTGCCTGATCGCCGCGTTCTCGGCGGGCAGGCCGAATGCGTCCCAGCCCATCGGCTGGAGCACGTTCTTGCCGGTCATCCGCTGGTAGCGGCTGATGACGTCGCCGATCGTGTAGTTGCGCACGTGGCCCATGTGCAGCGCACCGGACGGGTACGGCAGCATGGACAGGCAGTAGAACTTCTCCCGCCCCGGGACCTCGCGCGCCTCGAAGGCGCGGGTGTCCGCCCAGTAGCGTTGCGCGGCGGCCTCGAGGGCAGCCGGCTGGTAGGCGGAGGGGTCTTGCGCGGGGGCTTCGGTGGACACGGCGGGAGTGGTTGTGGGCGACCGCAAAGCCTACCCCAGATCACCTGTGGCTATGATCGGCACCTGCCTCCGTGGAACCCCGCCATGCTCCGCGCCGTCCTGCTCGCAACGCTCGCCCTTCCGACCCCTGGCTTCGCGCAGGCCGCGCCGCCGGCCACCCAGGTCCTGCATTGCGGCGGCCTGTTCGACGCGCGCGCCGGCCGCGTGCTCGGCCCGCACACGATCGTCGTGCGCGAAGGACGCATCGCCGAGGTGCTGGCCGGGCGCACGGAGCCCGTGGGCGGCACCGCCATCGACCTCTCCAGCCGCACCTGTTCCCCCGGCTGGACGGACCTCCACGTGCACCTCGACGGCGAATCCAGCCCGCAGAGCTACTCCGAGGGCTTCCGGCTCGACCCGGTGGACTTCGCGTTCCGCAGCGTGGGCTACGCGCGCAAGACC
>DASWQG010000163.1:0-3877 GCA_036403775.1 Luteimonas sp. | reverse complement strand
GACAGCCGCGTGCTCGGACTGGTGAGCTACGCCTGGGCCGGATTCGGCGCCGCGTTCGGACCCGTCGTGCTGCTGTCGCTGTTTTGGAAGCGGATGACCCGCAATGGCGCGCTAGCGGGGATGCTCGCCGGCGCGGTGGTGGTGATCGCCTGGAAGGAGGTCGCGGTAGGCGCGTACGGCAGCGGGCTGTACGAAATGGTCCCCGGCTTCATCGCCGCGGTGGTCGCGATCGTCGGCACGAGCCTGCTCGACCGCGCGCCGCCGGAGCACGTGCAGCGCACCCACGACCGGGTCCGGGCCGAGCTCGCCGCCGGTTACTGACGCGATGGCGATGCCGCGCCCGCCCGCGATCGCGCTGATGGGCCCGACCGCGTCGGGCAAGTCGGCGCTGGCGCTGGAATGGGCGGAACGCCTGGGCGGCGAGATCCTCAGCGTCGATTCGGCGCTGGTCTACCGGGGCCTGGACATCGGCGCGGCCAAGCCGACGCGCGGGGAACAGGCGCGCGTGCGCCACCACATGCTGGACCTGCGCGACCCGTGGCAGGCGTATTCCGCGGCCGAGTTCGCCCAGGACGCGCGCGCGGCGCTCGACGACATCGTGGCCCGCGGCCGCTTGCCGATCCTCGCCGGTGGCACCGGGCTGTATTTCCGCGCGCTGCTGCACGGCCTGTCGGACATGCCGGGCGCCGACCCGGGCATTCGCGCGGAGCTCGAAGGCGAGGCCGCAGAGCGCGGCTGGGCGGCGCTGCACGCCGAGCTCGCGGCGGTGGATCCCGCGGCCGCCGCGCGCATCCATGCCACCGACGCGCAGCGGATCCAGCGTGCGCTGGAGGTCTGGCGCCTGAGCGGGCGTCCGATCACCGACTGGCAGCGCGAGGCGGGGGGCGCGCGGCTTCCGGTGCGCGTGCTGCCGCTGGTCCTCGCGCCGCGCGATCGCGCGGGCCTGCACGCGCGCATCGAACGGCGCTTCGACCAGATGCTGGCGGAGGGCTTCCTCGACGAGGTCCGTGCCTTGCGCGCACTGCCCGCGCTGGCCGCGCACCCCGCGCCACTGGACCTGCCGGCGCTGCGCGCCGTGGGCTACCGCCAGGCCTGGGAGCACCTCGACGGCCTCACCGACGCCGCCGGCTTCCGCGACCGCGCGATCTTCGCGACCCGGCAGCTGGCCAAGCGCCAGCTCACCTGGCTGCGCGGCGAGCTGGGCGCGCGCTGGTTCGACCCGGAATGTGATCGCGGTCCGCTGGAGGAGGCGCTGGCCGCGTTTGGGGTAACATCGGGCGGTCGCCGCCATGGGGAAGGTGGGTCGGGCGATGCGGTGCCCTGATGGGCGCCGGGACAACAACACACAAATCAGAAGATTGCAGGGGAAACACCATGTCCAAGGGCCAATCCCTCCAGGACCCGTTCCTGAACGCACTGCGCCGCGAGCGGGTGCCGGTCTCCATCTACCTGGTCAACGGCATCAAGCTGCAGGGCACGATCGAGTCCTTCGACCAGTTCGTGGTGCTGCTGCGCAACACCGTGAGCCAGATGGTCTACAAGCACGCCATTTCCACCGTGGTGCCCGCCCGCAACGTCCGGGTCGGGGTGCCGGCCGGCAATGGCGAGGAAGCCGAGGCGGCCGAAGAGGCTTGATCGGGGGGCGCGCCGGCCCCATTGAGGTCCGATGCCCACGATGCTGTTCGAACGCTCGCGCAAGGGCGAGCACGCCCTGCTGATCCAGCCGCACGCCGGCGGCCCGCCGGACGAGGGCGTGGTCGAGGAGTTCGCCGACCTGGCCCGCTCGGCCGGCGCCACCGTGGCGGCGCTGCTGCCGGCGCGCATCGACCGTCCCAACCCGGCCACCCTGATCGGCAGCGGCAAGCTCGAGGAAGTGAAGGCGGCGGCCGACGCCACCGGCGCCGACCTCATCCTGGTCAACCATCCGCTCAGCCCCGTCCAGGAGCGCAACCTGGAAAAGGCGCTGGAACGCCGGGTGGTGGACCGCACCGGGCTGATCCTCGACATCTTCTCCCAGCGCGCGCGCAGCGCCGAGGGCAAGCTGCAGGTCGAACTCGCGCAGCTGCGGCACATGGCCACGCGCCTGGTCCGTGGCTGGACCCACCTGGAGCGCCAGCGCGGCGGCGCGATCGGCCTGCGAGGCCCGGGTGAAACCCAGCTGGAAACCGACCGCCGGCTGCTGCAGAAGCGGGTCGAGCAGCTGCAGCGGCGGCTGGAGAAGGTGGAAGTGCAGCGCACCCAGATGCGGCGCGCGCGGGTCCGCAGCGAACTGCCGCGGGTCGCGCTGGTCGGCTACACCAACGCCGGCAAGTCCACGCTGTTCAACGCGCTCACCGGCGCCGACGCCTACGCAGCGAACCAGCTGTTCGCGACGCTCGATCCCACCGTGCGCCGCATCGCCCTGCCGGGCGGCAACGTCGTGCTCGCCGACACGGTCGGCTTCGTCCGCGACCTGCCGCACGAGCTCGTGGCGGCGTTCCGCTCGACCCTGAGCGAGGCCCGCGAGGCCGACCTGCTGCTGCACGTGGTGGATGCCGCCGATCCGCTGCGCGAGGAGCGCATCGCCCAGGTGGACGCGGTGCTGGCCGAGATCGGCGCCGGCGACCTCCCGCAGTTGCTGGTCTACAACAAGATCGACCGGCTCGAGGACGCCACGCCCCGCCACGACCTGCCGGGCGCGGCCGCCGAACAGCCCGGCCTGCGCGAGCGGGTGTGGGTGTCCGCGCGCGACGGGCTGGGCCTGGACATGCTGCGCGCGGCGCTGGCCGCGCTGCTGGGCCTGCGCCGGATCCATGGCGAGCTCCGCCTCCCGGCCGAGGCCGGCCGGCTGCGGGCGCGGCTGCACGCACTGGGCGCGGTGAAGCACGAGGCCCACGACGACACCGGCTGGTCGCTGCAGCTCGACCTGGCCCACGCCGACGCCCGCCGGCTGGCCAGCCAGCCCTGGGGCGCCGCGCTGCAGCCGCTGTTGGTTGAGGCGACCGGAGCCGGCGCCTAGAATCGACCGGATGCACGCGCCGCGGGCCGATCGCGGCGACGCCCCTTTTTCCCTGGAGCACTGATGGCCTGGAACATCCCCGGCGGGTCCGGCAAGGACGGCCGCAACCCGCAGCGACGCGGCGGCGGCAGTCCCCTGGACCGCCTCCTGGGCCCGCTGCGCGGCCTGTCCGGCGCGGGCGGGTCCGGTCCCGGCCGCTGGATCGCGATCCTGCTCGGGCTGTGGCTGGTCTTCAATTCCTTCGTGCTGATCACCGAGCAGCAGCGCGGCGTGGTCCTGCGCTTCGGTCAGGTCGCCCGCGTCATCCAGCCCGGCCCGCACCTGAAGTGGCCATGGCCGATCGAGCGCGTGATCAAGGTGCAGGCCACCCAGATCAAGACCTTCAGCGACACCGTGCCGGTGCTGACGCGCGACGAGAACATCGTCACCGTCGAGGTCAACGTCCAGTACCGCGTGGACGACGCCATCCTCTACCTGTTCGGCACCCGCGACGCCGAGGAAGTGCTGACCCAGGCCACGCTCAGCGCGGTCCGCGAGCAGGTCGGGCGCTCGGACCTCGACACCGTGCTGAGCGCGCGCAACGCGCTGTCGGTGTCGGCGCGCGAGCGGTTGCAGGAGGCGCTCAAGCAGTACCGCACCGGGCTGCTGGTCACCGAGCTCAACCTGCCCAACGCGCGCCCGCCGGAGGAAGTGAAGCCGGCGTTCGACGACGTCAACAGCGCGCAGCAGGACAAGGATCGCCTGAAGAACGAGGCCGAGGCCTACGCCAGCAAGATCGTGCCGGAGGCGCGCGGCCACGCCGCGCGCGTGCGCACGGTGGCCGAGGGCTACCAGGAGGCCGCGATCGCGCAGGCGACCGGTGACTCCGCGCGCTTCTCG
>DASWQG010000162.1:0-4057 GCA_036403775.1 Luteimonas sp. | reverse complement strand
GTCGAGGCCCGGCATGTGCACGTCCGACAGGACCAGCGCGTGGCGGCCGCTGCGCCATCGCGCCAGGCCTTGCTCGCCGTCCTCCGCGACCTCGCTGGCGAACCCGGCCAGCGCCAGCTGGCGGCCGATCACCAGCCGGTTGGTGGGATGGTCGTCCACCAGCAGCACCAGGCTGCCTTCGCGCATGGCGTCGTCGATCGAGGGCAATGCGCGCCCGGTGAAGCCTTCCGGGGCGCCGGGCAGCGAGGCTTCCGCGGGCACTTCGGACAGCGGTGCGCGCGCGAGCGGCAGCACCAGGCGCAGCGTGGTGCCCAGCCCCGGCGCGCTGTCCATGGTGACGTCACCGCCCATCAGCCGTGCTAGACGGCGCGAGATCGCCAGGCCGAGGCCGGTGCCGCCGTAATGCCGGGTGGTGTCGCGCTCGGCCTGCTCGAATGGGCGGAACAAACGCGCCTGCGCCTCGGGCGAGACGCCGATGCCGGTGTCGGCGACGACGAAGCGGAGCAGGTCGCGCGCGCCGGTGCCGGGAGTGTCGCCAGGCGCGCGGCCGCCCCATTCCAGCGAGACGCGGATGCCGCCGCTGGCGGTGAACTTGATCGCGTTCGACAGGAAGTTCGACAGCACCTGGCGCAGGCGCAGCGCGTCCACGCGGTAGGCGGGGGCAACGCGCTCGTCGATGCTGCAGACCAGGGCCAGGCCCTTGCTCGAGGCCGAGCCGCGGAAGTGCGCGACCACCTCCTCGACCACGCCGGCGATGCGCACCGGCGCCGGCCGCAACTCGAGGCGTCCGGCCTCGATCTTCGAGAAGTCGAGGATGTCGCCGATGATCTGCAGCAGCGTCTGCGCAGATGCCTGGATCACATTCACGGCGCGGCGCTGTTCGGGGTCCAGGCGCGTGTGCGACAGCACCTCGACCATGCCGGTGACGCCATTGAGGGGCGTGCGGATCTCGTGGCTCATGGTCGCCAGGAACGCGCTCTTGGCGTGGCTGGCCTCGTGCGCGCGCGCCTCGCTCTCGCGCAGCACGCGCTCGTCGCGGCTGGCATTGCGCAGGATCCGGCTGCCGGCGAACGCGGCCACCAGGAAGGCCAGCAGCGACAGGCCGATGCGCAGCGCGCTGGTGCGCCAGCCGCGCCGCACGTCGGCGCGGACCACGGCCTGGGCCTGCAGCATGGCCTGGTCGCTGAGCGCCTGCAGTTGCGCCAGCACCGGGTCGATCGCGGGGAACAGCGCGTTGTCGGCGAAGCGGCCGAGCGCGGCGATGTCGCGGTCGCGCAGGATCGCCGCCAGTTGCGCCGCGGCGATGTCCGCGCGCCCGCGCGCCTCCAGCGCGCGCCGATAGGCGTCGGCGTCGCCGGCCGGCCCCAGGCGCTCCAGCCGCTGCCAGTCGAGTGCGGTGGCGGCGCGGGCCCGTGCCAGCTCGGCGCTGCCCTCGTCCCAGTCGAGCAGGTAGTTGCGCACCTTGAACGTGGTGTCCACCACGCCGTGGCCGTAGCCGTCGGCGATGCCCTTCAGCGCGCGCACGCGGCCCAGCGACTCGACCTGCAGGGACTCCAGCGACTGGCGCGCGCGGTACTGCGCGTACTCGTCGAGCACCAGCACCGTGGTGGCCGCGGCCAGCAGCAACGCGAACAGCAGCAGCAACTGCTGCCGCATCGACCGGTGGCGCAGGCGCAACGGCACGCGTCCGGGTCAGCGATCCGGGCGGCGCCAGCGCGCGACCGCGCCGGGCAGGTCCTCGCCGGACACCGGCGGCGCGATCAGGAAGCCCTGCGCGACGCCGCAGCCCAGCTCCGCCAGCATCTGCCAGTCCTCGGCGGTCTCCACGCCCTCGGCGACCACGTCCAGCTGCAGCTTGCGCGCGAGGTCCAGGCTCGCCTCGATCACCGCGCGCTTGCGCGGCTCGGCGCTCGCCCCGGAGACGAACTCCTGGTCGATCTTCAATTCGGTGAAGGGAATCTGCGACAGCTGCGCGAGCGAGGAGTAGCCGGTGCCGAAATCGTCGATCGACAGGCCGAAGCCCTTCAGCCGCAGGCGCGCGAGCACGCCCAGGCCGCGCGCCGCGTCGGTGACCAGCGAGCCCTCGGTGATCTCCAGCATCACGTCGCCGGGCTGGACGCCGTGGTCGCCGACGATCTGCCGGTAGTGGTCGGCGATCGCCGGGTCGGCCAGCGCCGAGGGACTCACGTTCACCGACAGGTGCAGGCGCAGGCCCTCGTCGTCCCATTTCCGCTTCCACTGGCACGCCTGCACCAGCATCGCGTCGGTGAGCTTGTGCGAATGTCCCTCGCGCTCGAGCAGCGGCACGAAGTGGCCCGCGCGCACCAGGCGGCCGTCGGGGCGGCGCCAGCGCGCGAGCGCCTCGACCGCGACCACCTTGCCGTTGAGCAGCTCCACCTGCGGCTGGAACCATGCGACCAGCTCGTCCTGCAACAGCGCGGCGCGTACCTCCTCCAGCGAGACTTCCACGAGGTCCTCGGGATCGTCGCTGTGCAGGCGCTGGTCCCAGGAGGTGAGCAGCGCGCGCAGCTTCTCCACCGTGAGCGGCTTCTCGATGCTGCCGAGCACCGCCAGGCCGCAGGCGCGGGCCATCGCCTGCACCGCGGCCAGCAATGACGGGTCCATCGCGCTGACCAGGGCGATGCCGCGGGCCAGCCGCCCCTGCGCGACGTGGCCGATGAACTCGACCCCGTCCATGCCCGGCATGTCCAGGTCCACCAGCACCACGTCAGGAGGGACCGGCAACTGCTGCAGGCGATCCAGCGCGGCGACCCCGTCGGCCGCGTCATGGATCGTGCCCACGCCGATTTCGCCGAGCATCCGTAGCGCCATCCTGCGCTGGAAGCCGTGGTCCTCGACCACCATCACCTGCAGTTCCGACAGGCTCATCGCATCTCCCCGATGCGGACATCCTCTCCGGAGCCTACCCCAAAAAACGACGAGAGCCGACCAGGGGTCGGCTCCGCGGGGTCTTCGACGGGACCGGCATCGCGTGCCGGCGCAGCGTTTACGGCGCGGCGGCGACGATGTTGCCGGTCGGCTCGGTGCGCGCCGCGGCCAGGATCTGGTTCGCGGAGCGGCCGTCGCAGGCGAACGACTGGCCGCGGGCCAGGAACTCGGCGTCGTCGGCGTAGGAGAACAGCAGGTTCCCGCCCTTGAGCACGTCGATCATGTCGCGGGCCACGGCCTGGCGCAGCGCCGGGCAACCCCAGCTGCGGCCGGCGCGGCCGAGCGAGGCGAAGTTCGCCGGGTTCACGTAGTCGGCGCCGTGGATCACGATCGCGCGGCTGCGGGCGTTGTCGTTGAAGCCCTTGTCCTGGCCGTCCATGCGCAGCGAATAGCCGTTGCTGCCGTAGTAGGTCTCGGCGGTGACGAAGCTGCCCAGGCTGGTGGCGTGGGTGCCGTCCTGGTTGGAGAAGCGGGTCGGCACGTTGCCGCCGCTGCCCTGGCCGTGGGCGACGTACTCGTTGTACAGCAGCTTCGGCGCGGCGGCGTCGGCCATGTCGAACACCCACATGCGGCGCTCGGTGGACGGGCGGCTGTAGTCGATGACGGCCAGGCGCGAGTCGGCCTCGATGTCGCCGTTGTCCACGGCGCAGGCGCGCGCTTCCAGCGCCAGGGCGAGCACGCCCGGATCGGCCTGCGGCGCGACGGCGCGCAGCGCGGACAGCTGCACGGCCACCGGCGCGGGCGCCTCGATCAGCGGCTGCGTCACGGCGCGCGAACGCACCGAGGCGCTCATCGTCGAGGCGTGGGCGGCCGGCACCACCGCGTCGGCCATGGCGATGGCGACGTCGGAGGACTGGACGGAACAACCTGCGGTGGCAAGGGCGAGGGCGGCGGTGACGGCGAGGTGAATTGTCTTCATGCCCCGCAGCATATCGGGACATGATCGTCATGTGACTGAATCCCGCCCCCGGGGGGGACGGGATGTGACCGATGCCCGGGCGATGTTGCCGCAGGCTCAGGCTGGCGCTAAATCCTCGTTAATTCCGAGCTATTCGGCCTGCGCGTCATCCGCCGACGCGGCCAGCGCCAGCAGGCGGGTCGGCGCGAA
>DASWQG010000161.1:0-1567 GCA_036403775.1 Luteimonas sp. | reverse complement strand
CCGCGTAGCCCTCGGCGCTGTCGAGCACGCGGTAGCTCTTGCCCAGCACCTTGTACGGGGAACGGTTGCCGTAGCGCGAGCGCGGTTCGGCGCGCACCTCGGGCTCCGGGATCAGGTGCACGTCGGGAATGCCGCCCTGCGGCGCGCTGTCCTTCACTCCGGGTGCGTACAACCCGCCGGCGGTGTAGTTGCCGCGCTTGGACAGGTCCTCCTGCGCCGGCGCGTAGGGCGAGCGTTTCGGCTTCTGGTCGAAGGTGCCGTGGTTCTCCACCACGACCTTGGTCTGCGGCGGTGGCGACTTGGGCGGCGCGCCCGCGCACGCGGCCAGCAGCAGCGATCCCGCCGCCGCCATCCAGGCGCAGGCGCGTCCCCCGGCGCGACGCGCGCTCATGCGCCGGCGGCCGTTCCGTCCGGAGCGGGGCCGACGCCGGCGCGGATGGCCTGCGCCAGCTGGTGCACCGCCATCGCGTACATCGGGGAATGGTTGTAGCGGGTGATCACGTAGAAGTTCCGGTAGCCGAGCCAGTCCTCGCGGCCGTCGGCGCCCTGCAGCGTGACCAGCCTGGCCGGCTGCGCCCCGGGCATCGTCGGCTCGCCCTGGCGGGCGGTATACCCCAGCGCGGCGAGTCGCGCCACCGTGTACACCGTGTCCAGCCCGCCCTCGACGTCCGCGGCCCCGGTGGCGCGGTCGGCGCGCGCGACCACGGGCGCGCCGCGCTCCCAGCCGTTGGCGGCGAAGTAGTTCGCGATCGAGGCGAAGATGTCGTCGGTGTCGTTGAGCAGGTCGCGGCGCCCGTCGCCGTCGCCGTCCTTGCCCCAGATGCGATAGCTGGAAGGCATGAACTGGCCCCAGCCCATGGCGCCGGCGTAGCTGCCCTTGAGGCTGGCGATGTCGAGTTGCTCCTCGTCGGCCAGCGCGAACAGCTGCGCGAGCTCGCCGCCGAAGAACGGCGCGCGCTTGGGATAGCCGAAGGCGAGCGTGTACAGCGCGTCGAGCACGCGGTAGTTGCCGGTGATGCGGCCGTAGCTGGTCTCCACGCCGATGATCGCGACGATGTACTCGGCCGGCACGCCGGTTTCGGCGGCAACGTGCTCGAGCGCGTCGCGGTGGCGCAGGTAGAAGTCGCGGCCGCCGCCGATGCGCGCGTCGGTCATGAAGATCGGCCGGTAGTCGGCCCAGCTGCGCACCTTCTCCGCCGGACGCGACATGGCGTCGAGGATCGACTGCTTCATCTCCGCCTGGGCGAGGGCGTCGCGGACCACCGCCGGCTCGACGTCGTACGCGCCGGCCGCGTAGGCCACGAAGTTCTCGATCCGCGTGTCGAGCGGCAGGTCCGGATTGGTCACCGAAGCGGGCGCGGGCGGGCGCTCCACTTCGTCCACCGACGGCGGCAACCGGGTAAGGTCCGGCTTGGTGCTCACCTGGCTGATGGGCGGCGGCGGCACCTGCGTCGCGCATCCCGCCAGCAACCCCGCCAGGCCCGCAAGACCCGCTGAAATGAGCGCATTTCTCATGCTTCCGAGCCTATCACGCCCGGGGAAATACCGATTTAGCCACGGATGAACA
>DASWQG010000160.1:0-3288 GCA_036403775.1 Luteimonas sp. | reverse complement strand
CCCTGGCCAGCGAGACGCGGACCCTGGCGTTCTACGAGTCCTCGCACCGCATCGAGGAGGCGCTGGCCGACATGCGCGACGCCTTCGGCGGCGAGCGCCCCGCGGTGCTGGCGCGCGAGTTGACCAAGGTCTTCGAAACCGTGCTCGACGGCAGCCTCGCGTCGCTGGCTGCGCGCGTCGCCGCCGATCCCGACCAGCGCAAGGGCGAATTCGTGGTCCTGGTCACCGGCGCCGGCACCGACGAGGACGCCCGCATCGCCGAAGGCCGCCGCCTGTACGCCAAGCTCGGCGAACACCTCCCGCCCTCCACCGCCGCCAAGCTCGCCGCCGAACTCACCGGCGCCCCCCGCAAGGCCCTCTACGGCTCGGCTGGTCAGATTTCAGCCACGGATGAACACGGATAAACACGGATACGGCAGGGGTGATTGAAAGAGCCCCATCCGTGCAGATCCGTGTTCATCCGTGGCAAAAACCAAGGAAAAAGCGGCGGAGCCGGCCGATAAGCCGGGTTTTGTCGTGGGCAACCATTCCTCTGGGCGCAGCGTCACCGCTACGCTCAAGCAGCCTACCCGGACCCGACGCGGGCAACGTCATGGGGTCCCTATTTGGCCTTGCTCCCGGTGGGGTTTGCCGTGCCGGCCGGTTACCCGGCTCGCGGTGCGCCCTTACCGCACCATTTCACCCTTGCCACGCGCGTCTCGCGACGCCGTTCGGCGGTATCTTTCTGTTGCACTTTCCGTCGGCTCGCGCCGCCCAGGGGTTACCTGGCACCGTGCCCTGTGGAGCCCGGACTTTCCTCGATGCCCCGCGAGGGGACACCGCGATTGCCTGGCCGACTCCGCCGCGGGCAGTGTACCCGCGCCAGCTTGAACCCACCCCTTTCACATGACCTTGATCTCAAAATTTGAGACGAAACAGCGGCTTGTGGATAAAGCTTTAACAAGTCTCTGAAGTTTCACGCAAGTCATTGACGCCATTGGCGAAAATTGCCGCTGAAAGTTGTTGACAACCCTCCGGGCCGCTCCTAAGGTGGCGACTTGTGGGAAAACCGGGAAATTGGTGGTTTTCCTTGGTCGCAAACCCGCCTGAGACGGGGGCAACGGACAGGGCATGTTCCAGGGCGAGACCGCCATCACCATCGATGACAAGGGCCGGCTGGCCATTCCGACCAGCTACCGGGACGTCATCGCGCGCGAGGCCGGCAATCGCCTGGTGTTCACCTACAACCCGTTCGAGTCCGGTTGCCTGTGGCTGTACCCGCACGTGGTGTGGGAGAAGGTCCGCGACCAGGTCAACGCCTTGCCGCGCACGCGGCACGTCAACCGGCAGATGCAGCTGAAGCTGGTCGGCGCCGCCGCGTTCGTCGAGCCCGACGGCAGCGGCCGCATCTCGATCCCCGCGTCGCAGCGCAACGCCAGCGGCCTGGAGAAGAAGGCGGTGCTGCTGGGCATGGGCGACAAGTTCGAATTGTGGAGCGAGCAGGCGCACCTGGCGCAGATCCGGCAGACGCTCGGCGATGCCGACCTGGGCGACGGGTTGCTCGAGCTGCAGCTATGACGGCCGGTGGCCCCGGGGCCGATCCCCGCACAGGCCACCTTCCGGTGCTCTTCGACGAGGTCATGGAGGGCCTCGCGGTGAAGTCGGACGGAACGTACCTGGATGGCACGTTCGGGCGCGGCGGCCATGCGCGCGGCGTGCTGGGCAAGCTGGGCCCGGGGGGGCGGCTGTTGCTGATGGACAAGGATCCCGAGGCGATCGCCTGCGCCGAGCGCGAGTTCGGCGGCGATCCGCGCGTGGCCATTCGTCGCGGCAGCTTCGCCGAGCTGGCGCATTGGGACGCGACCGCCGCCGGCCTGGACGGGGTGCTGTTCGACCTGGGCGTGTCGTCGCCGCAGCTGGACGTCGCCGCGCGCGGCTTCTCCTTCGGCAAGGACGGCCCGCTGGACATGCGCATGGATCCCGACGCCGGCGAAAGCGCCGCGCAGTGGCTCGCGCGCGCCGAGGCGGACGAGATCGCGGACGTGCTGTGGCGGTACGGCGAGGAGCGGCAGTCGCGGCGGATCGCCCGCGCGATCGTCGCGGCGCGGGCGCAGGCGCCGATCACGCGCACCGCCCAGCTCGCCGAGCTCATCGCCTCGGTGATGCCGCGCGGCAAGGACAAGATCCATCCCGCCACCCGCAGCTTCCAGGCGATCCGCATCTTTATCAACCGCGAGCTCGCCGACCTGGAGGCCGGGCTGGAGGCCGCGGTCGCGCGGCTCAAGGCGGACGGGCGGCTGGCGGTGATCAGCTTCCATTCGCTCGAGGACCGCATCACCAAGCAGTTCATCGCCGCGCGCGCCAAGCCGCCGCCGGCCAACCGGCGGCTGCCGCAGGCGCCGTCGTTCACGCCGCTGCTGCGCGCGATCGGCGGCGCCGTGAAGGCAGGCGACGACGCGCTGGCGCGAAACCCGCGGGCCCGCAGCGCGGTCCTGCGCGTGGCCGAAAAGCTGCGGGAGGCCGCATGACCGCGCGCCTGCTGCTCGTCCTGCTGGTGGTCGCGAACGTGGCCAGCGCCGTCGGCGTGGTGTTCGCCCGCCACGAGCACCGCCAGCTGTTCACCCGGCTGACCAAGCTCGAGGCCGCGCGCGACGAGCTCAACATCGAATTCGGCCGGCTGCAGCTGGAACAGGCGACCTGGGCGGAAAGCAACCGCATCGACCAGGTCGCGCGCACGCGCCTGGGCATGGTCTTCCCGGAGACCCGCGACATCGTGGTGGTGCGCCCGTGATCGGCCGCAACGCACCGCGCCCGGCCAAGGCCGGCAAGCCCGCCAAGGCCGCCCGCGCGCGCGCCCGCGGCGCGTTCGACCTGCGCCTGCGCCTGCTGCTGGTGACCGGCGCGCTCGGCCTGTGCTCGCTGGCGCTGGTGGTCCGCGCGGTGGACCTGCAGCTGATCGACGACGACTTCTACCGCCAGCAGGGTGACGCGCGCTTCCTGCGCGAGATCCCGATCCCGACCTCGCGCGGCATGGTCACCGACCGCAACGGCGAGCCGCTGGCGGTGTCCTCTCCGGTCGAATCCATCTGGGCGAATCCGCAGGAGTTGCTCAAGCACCCGGGACGGCTGCCGCAACTGGCGGAGGCGCTGGAGGTGGACGCCGCGCAGCTGACCCGGCGCCTGGCCCAGCGCAGCGACAAGGAGTTCGTCTACCTCAAGCGCCGGATCAATCCCGACGAGGCGAAGCGGATCCTGGCGCTGGACATCCCCGGCGTCTCCTCGCAGCGCGAGTTCCGCCGCTTCTACCCG
>DASWQG010000159.1:0-1827 GCA_036403775.1 Luteimonas sp. | reverse complement strand
CATCCCGGACGGATCGCGCGCACCGTGGTGCTCAAGCTGAAGACCGCGGACTTCCGCATCCTCACCCGCAGCTTCACGCCGCCGCTGCCGCCCGCGAGCCTGGCGGACGTCGCCGACATCGCCTGCGCGCTGCGCGAGCGGGTCGGCGAGCCCTCGCGCACGCGCTACCGGCTGGTCGGGGTCGGGCTGGGCGGGTTCGTCGACCGCGACGAGTTGATCGCGCAGCCGGAATTGTTCAACGTAACCGCCTGACCCCCGCAAGGAGCCGCCCTTGGCGACGACGCGACGCCTGCGCGCGACCCGACCGGCACGACCGGCGCTGGACCCCGGGATCGACGCGATCCGCCGCGAGATGGACCTGCCAGACGCCTTCCCGCCCGAGGTCGACGTCGCCGCAGCGCACGCGGCCGCGCACCCGAGCCTGCCCGAGCTCGACCGCACGGACCTGCCGCTGGTCACGGTGGATCCGCCCGGGGCGATGGACCTGGACCAGGCGCTGCACGTCGAGCGCCGAGGCGACGGCTACGTGGTGCACTACGCGATCGCCGACGTCGCCGCCTTCGTGCGGCCGGGCGATCCCGTGGACGTGGAAGCGCATCGCCGCGGCGAAACGCTGTACGGCGCGGCGAGCAGGATCCCGCTGCATCCGCCGGTGCTGTCGGAGGCCGCGGGTTCGTTGCTGCCCGATGCCGTCCGCCCCGCGTTGCTGTGGACCATCGAGCTCGATCGCACCGGCGAAGGCACCACCGTGGACGTGCGCCGCGCGCTGGTGCGCAGCCGCGCGCGCCTGGACTACGCCGGCCTGCAGGCCCGCATCGATGCCGGCGACGCCGATCCGATGTGGGCCGTGTTGCGCGAGATCGGCGAACTGCGGATCCAGCGCGAGCAGCGCCGTGGCGGCGTCAGCCTGCCGCTGCCCGACCAGGAAATCGAGGTCCGCGAGGACGGATGCTGGCGACTGGCGTTCCGCGCGCGCCACCCGATCGAGGACTGGAACGAGCAGATCTCGCTGCTCACCGGCATGGCCGCCGCGCACCTCATGACCACGCACGGCGTCGGCCTGCTGCGCACGTTGCCCGAGCCGCGCCCGGAGGCGATCGCGCGCCTGCGCCGCACCGCGCGCGGCCTGCGCATCGCCTGGCCGGAGGATTGCGACTATCCGGGCTTCATCCGCTCGCTCGATCCGTCGGAGCCGCGCCACGTGGCGATGATGGTGGCGTCCACCACCGTGCTGCGCGGGGCCGGCTACGTCGCGTTCGCGGGCGACGTGCCCGCGCAGCCGATGCACTCCGCGCTGGCGTCCACCTACACGCACGTCACCGCGCCGTTGCGTCGCCTCGTCGACCGCTACACCGGCGAACTGTGCGTCGCCCTGTGCGCCGGGCAGCCGCCGCCCGACTGGGTGCTCGAGGCCCTGCCCACCCTGCCGGCGACGATGGCCGACGCCGACCGCCGCGCCGCGCAATACGAGCGCGCGGTGATCGACCTGGCCGAATCCCTGGTGCTGGCGCGCCGGGTCGGCGAGCGCTTCGCGGCCACGGTCGTGGAGGTGGACCGTCGCGACGCACGCCAGGGCGTGGTCGTGCTCGAGGACCTCGCGATCGAGGCGCGCGTGGCGTCGGACGCAGCGCTGCCACTCGGCGCCGGAGTGCAGGTCGAACTGCTCGCCGCCGATCCGGCGCAGCGGCGGATCCACTTCCATGTCGTCGCCTGACCCCGCCGCCGGCATGCCGCGCGGCCTGTCGCGCGACCAGTTGCGCACGCTCGCGCTCTCGGCGCTGGGCGGCGCGCTCGAGTTCTACGACTTCGTGGTCTTCGTGTTCTTCG
>DASWQG010000158.1:0-3230 GCA_036403775.1 Luteimonas sp. | reverse complement strand
CGCGAAGGCCATGGTCGACGCCTACCGCGACAAGCTCGACGCCGGCGTCGTCACCACCGAGGTCGTCGAGCGCGGCCCGGACGGCGCCTCGGTGGACTGGTCGAAGTTCCTCGCCGGCAAGCTCTCCGACAAGGTCGACACGCGCTTCGCGCGCAAGCGCCTGGACGAGCTCGCGTCCGCGATCAACCACGTGCCCGGCACGGTGAAGCTGCACCCGCGCGTCGCCAAGATCTACGAGGACCGCCGCAGGATGGCCGCCGGCGAGCAGCCGGGCGACTGGGGCTTCGCCGAGAACCTGGCCTACGCCACGCTGCTCGACGAGGGCTACCGCCTGCGCCTGGTCGGCCAGGACTCCGGCCGCGGCACGTTCTTCCACCGCCATGCGATCCTCCACGACCAGGCCACCGACGCCTACTACCTCCCGCTGCGCGAACTGGTGCAGGCGAAGGGCACGGCCAGGCCGGACGACGTGACCATCATCGACTCGCTGCTCAGCGAGGAGGCGGTGATGGCGTTCGAGTACGGCTACGCCACCGCCGATCCGATGACGCTGGACATCTGGGAAGCGCAGTTCGGCGACTTCGCCAACGGCGCCCAGGTGGTGATCGACCAGTTCCTGTCCTCGGGCGAGGCCAAGTGGAACCGCCTCTGCGGCCTTGCGCTGTTCCTGCCGCACGGCTACGAGGGACAGGGCCCGGAACACAGTTCCGCGCGGCTGGAGCGGTTCCTGCAGTTGTGCGCGCTGGACAACATGATCGTGTGCGCGCCGACCACGCCGGCGCAGGACTTCCACATGATCCGCCGGCAGATGCACATGGCCACGCGCAAGCCGCTGGTGGTGATGACGCCGAAGTCGTTGCTGCGCCACAAGCTCGCGGTTTCGTCGCTCGACGAGCTGGCCAAGGGCTCGTTCCAGGAACTGATCCCCGACACCACCGCCACCGCGAAGAAGGTGCGGCGCGTGGTCGTGTGCGCCGGCAAGGTCTATTACGACCTGCTCGAGGAAGCGCAGAAGCAGGGACTGAAGGACGTCGCCCTGGTCCGCGTGGAGCAGCTGTATCCGTTCCCGCGCGAGCAGCTCGTCGCCGAGCTCAAGCGCCACGGCTCCGCGAAGGAAGTGATCTGGTGCCAGGAAGAGCCGCAGAACCAGGGCGCGTGGTACCAGATCCAGCATCACCTGCGCGCCTGCCTGCAGCCGGGCCAGGCGCTCGACTACGCCGGCCGCGCGCGCTCGCCGTCGCCGGCCGCCGGCCACCTCGCCGAGCACGCGGCGGAGCAGGCGCAGCTGGTCGCCGACGCGCTCGTCAACCCGCTCGACGGCGACCACGTCGCCGAATGACCCCCCATTCCATCCGCGATTCTTTCCAGGACGCCCGCCATGGCCACTGAAGTCAAAGTCCCGGTTCTGCCGGAATCCGTCTCCGATGCCACCATCGCCACCTGGAACAAGAAGGTGGGCGACGCCGTCGCCCGCGACGAGAACCTGGTGGACCTGGAGACCGACAAGGTCGTGCTCGAGGTGCCCTCCCCGGTCGACGGCGTGATCAAGGAGATCCGCTTCGAGTCCGGCGCCACGGTCACCAGCCAACAGGTCCTGGCGGTGATCGAGGAAGGCGCGGCCGCGGCGCCGAAGGCGGAAGCGCCCAAGGCCGGGGCCGACAAGGCCGCCGAAAAGGCGCAGAAGACCCAGGCCGGCCCGGCGCCGGTCGTGCCGCGCCAGGAAGCCGCGGCGGCCCCGAAGGCCAACGAGCAGCTGCCGCCGGGCGCGCGCTTCACCGCGCAGAAGGAAGGCATCGACGCGGCGCAGGTCCCCGGCACCGGCCGCCACGGCGCGGTGACCAAGGAGGACATCGTCAACTACGCGGCCGGCCGCACCGGCGGCGTGGCGGGCGGCGCCCGCCCGGAGGAGCGCGTGCCGATGACCCGCATCCGCGCGCGCATCGCCGAGCGCCTGATGCAGTCGAAGAACTCGATTGCCATGCTGACCTCGTTCAACGAGGTCAACCTCGGCAAGGTCATGGCGATGCGCAAGGAACTGGGGGAGCAGTTCCAGAAGGACCACGGCATCAAGCTCGGCTTCATGAGCTTCTTCGCCAAGGCCGCCGCCAACGCGCTGCAGAAGTACCCGGTGGTCAACGCCTCGGTGGACGGCAACGACATCATCTACCACGGCTACGCCGACATCTCGATCGCGGTGTCCACCGAGCGCGGCTTGGTGACGCCGGTGCTGCGCAACGTCGAGCGCATGTCCTTCGCCGACGTCGAGAAGGGCATCGACCAGTACGCCCGCGCCGCGCGCGAGGGCGGCCTCAAGCTCGAGGACCTGCAGGGCGGCACCTTCACCATCACCAACGGCGGCACCTTCGGCTCGCTGATGTCCACGCCGATCGTCAACCCGCCGCAGTCGGCGATCCTGGGCATGCACACGATCAAGGAGCGCCCCGTCGTCGAGAACGGCCAGGTCGTCGCCGCGCCGATGATGTACATCGCGCTGAGCTACGACCACCGCATCATCGACGGCAAGGACGCGGTGCTGTTCCTGGTGGACATCAAGAACCAGCTCGAGAACCCGCATCGCATGCTGCTGGGCATGTAAGGACAAGGAACCGACATGGCTGAACAATTCGACGTCGTCGTCATCGGTGGCGGCCCGGCCGGCTACCACGCCGCGATCCGCGCGGCGCAGCTGGGCATGAAGGTCGCCTGCGTGGACGCCGCGCTGGGCAAGGACGGCAAGCCGGCGCTGGGCGGCACCTGCCTGCGCGTGGGCTGCATCCCGTCCAAGGCGCTGCTGGACTCGTCGCGCCAGTTCTGGAACCTCGGCCACATCTTCGGCGAGCACGGCATCAGCACCAGGGACGCGAAGATCGACGTCGGCACCATGATCGGCCGCAAGGACAAGATCGTGAAGCAGTTCACCGGCGGCATCGCGGCGCTGTTCAAGGCCAACAAGGTGACCGCCTACCACGGCTTCGGCCAGCTGCAGCCCGGCAATGTCGTGTCGGTCAGGCAGCACGACGGCGCCACCGTCGAGCTCAAGGGCACCAACGTGATCCTCGCGGCCGGCTCGGACTCGATCGAGCTGCCGTTCGCGAAGTTCGGCGAGCACATCGTCGACAACGTCGGCGCGCTCGACTTCACCGAAGTGCCGAAGCGCCTCGGCGTGATCGGTGCCGGCGTCATCGGTCTCGAGCTCGGCAGCGTCTGGAAGCGGCTCGGCGCCGAGGTGA
>DASWQG010000157.1:0-3080 GCA_036403775.1 Luteimonas sp. | reverse complement strand
TCCAGCGCGAGGTAGTCCCACAGGTTGCGGTCGTAGGCGCGGCCGGCGCCGCCGAAGATGACGTGGCGCTGGTCGCCGTGCAGGTCGTAGGAGAAGCCCAGGCGCGGTTGCCAGTTGCCCTTGGGCGAGCTGCGGTTGCTGCCGTCGCTGATGTAGTCCTCGATGTCGTAGTCCACGTTGGGGCCGTGGATGTTGGCCCAGCCGCGCAGCGCCGCGACCAGCGGGGCCGGTGTCTCGTAGTCCTCCCATCCCGGGCTCCGCTCGTAGTCCCAGCGCAGGCCGAGGTTGAGCAGCAGCTTGTCGGTCACCTGCCAGTCGTCCTGGAAGTACAGGCCGAACTGCTTGTTGCGGGTGGTGATGTCGCGGTCCTCGAAGCCGGGCAGCGGCGCGCCGAAGGTCACCTGGTACGGCACGAAGGTCGCCGTCGAGGTGTTGCCCGCCAGCACCTGCTCCAGCAGGTCGACCTGGTACTGCGGATTGAATGGCTGCTGCTCGAAGGCGTTGATCTCGACCGACTTGAACTTGAAGCCCATCTTCATCGTGTGGCCGTCAAGCCCGAACCAGGTCAGGTCGTCCTGCAGCGACCAGCCCCGCTGGCCCTTGTCCTGGAAGTCGCGGCCGCCGCCCAGGTTCAGGATCGCCTGGCGCCCGGTGACGTCGGGGGTGACGAAGTTGAAGCCGGGGCCGATGGTGTTCGCCCGCGGCGACCACGACTCGTCCTCGAAGGTCAGGTGCGCGTCGTTGAGCCAGTCCAGCGAACTCCACTGCCAGCGCAGGTCGGCGCGGGTGCTGTCGTTGTTCTTGGTGGTGGCGTAGCTGAGCGGGTTGCGGTCGCCGATGCCGGTGATCTCGTCCTCCTCGCGCAGCTTCGCGGACAGCTCGACCAGGTTCGCCTCGTCGGGTTGCCAGGTCAGCTTGCCGAACCAGAGGTCCTCGGAGAACGGCGAATTCGTCGGCCCGGTCGCCGCGAACAGTTCCTGCGGGACCAGCTCGATCGGGAAGTTGCCGCCGATGCTGACCTCGCGCGGCGACAGGATGTCCTTGCCCTCGTAGGTCATGAAATAGAACAGGCGGTCGCGGACGATGGGCCCGCCCAGCGCGACGCCGTACTGCGAGGTCTGCGACTGCGCCTTGGCGCCGCTGGCCTCCTCGGCCGGCGAGGCCGCCCGCCACGAGTCGGAGGTCCGGTCGAAGAACACCTGGCCGTGGAAGACGTTGGTGCCCGACTTGGTGGCCGCGGTGATCGCGGCGCTGCTGATCTGGTCGTACTCGGCCTTGTAGTTCGAGGTGATGACCTTGTACTCGCCGATCGCCAGCTGCGGGAACGGATTGCCGCGGCTGGAATCCTGGCCGCTGATGCCGCCCTTGAGCACGTAGTTCTTCTGGCCGACGCCGTCGATGAAGACGTTGATGCCGTTGGAGTTCTGCGCGCCGCCACGGAGCCTGGTGGAATCGTCGGCGCCGGTCTCGAAGATCATCCCGGGCACGGTGTCGGCGAAGGCCAGGAAGTTGCGGCTGCCCTGCGGCAGCGACTCGATCTGGCGTTCCGAAACGTAGTTCGAAACCTCCGATGTCATCACCTCCGGCAGCGCCTCGCCGATCACCTCCACAGTGCCGAGCGTGGTCACGCCGGAAGGCGCCGCGACCACCGCCAGGTCCAGCGTCGCCGTCTGCCCCACCGCGAGCACCACGGTCCGCGTGCTGCTCGCTCCGCCCGCCGACACCTCCACGCGGTAGGTGCCCGGCGGCAGGCCGGCCAGCGTGTAGCTGCCGTCGCTGCCCGCCTGCACGCTGCGGGTCAACCCGGTGGCGACGTTGGTGGCGGTGATCCGCGCCGGCGCGGGCGCCGCCGCGGTGCTCACCTGACCGCGCAGCGTGGCCGAGGTGCTCTGCGCGAAGGCGGCGGGCGCGAACGCCAGGCAGCCTGCGAGCGCGCAGGCCAGCAGGGTCGGTGTCGGATTCGGATGGCGCTTGGACTTCATGGGTGGGTCCCTCCCGGGGGCGTCGATCGGTGGTCGGTGCGGGGTGTGGCGGTGGAGTCGCGGAGGATGGGTTCCGGCGCGATGAGTGGCTGGGGTCCGGCGGGCGCCCCGCCGGCGATGCGTCGCTGCAGCAGTTCCATGGCGCGTTCGCCGAGCGCGGCGATGTCCACGCGCAGGGTGGTCAGCGCCGGATGCACGTAGCGCGCCAGCGGGATGTCGTCGAAGCCCGCCAGCGCGACGTCGCCGGGGACGCGCACGCCGGCCTGGCCGAGCGCGAACAGGCAGCCGAGCGCCATCATGTCGTTGGCGGCGAAGACCGCGTCCGGCAGCTCGGCCGCGCGCAGCATCTCCTGCGCGGCGGCGTGCCCCGAGGCCTCGCCGAAGTCACCGCGCAGCACCCGGGGCGTCGTCCCGGGGAGCGACGCGGCGAGCTCGTCGCGGTAACCGCGCTCGCGTTCGTGCGCGTCGTAGTTGTCTTCCGGGCCGGCGATGAAGGCGATGCGGCGACGCCCGGTGTCCACGAGGTGGCGCACCATCGCGCGCGCGCCGCGGTAGTTGTCGATGCCGAGCGTGCCGCACGGGCCGGCGTCGATGCGGGTGTTGACCAGCACCGCCGGGATCGCGGCGGTGAGGTTGTCCCGCAGGGGCGCGGTGTCGCCCAGGAAGGGCGACATCACCAGCAGGCCGTCGACGCGCCCGCGCATCGTGCGCAGCGCCGTCGCCTGTTCGGCCGGGTTGCCGTGGTAGCTGGAGACCAGCAGGTGCAGGCCGTGCCTGCGGGCGGCCTGGTCGATCCCCCGCACCAGCTCGGAGAAGAACTCGCCGTGCAAGTCGGGCAGCACCACGCCGATGGTGCGGGTGCGCCGGCTGCTGAGGCTGCGGGCGGCATGGTGCGGCGTGTAGCGCAGCTCCTCGGCGGCCGCGAGGACGCGCTTGCGCACGCCCTCGGTGACGTTGGAGTGCCCGTTGCGGGCGCGCGCGACCGTCGCCACGGAGACGTTCGCCCGTCGCGCCACGTCGTTGATCGTCCCGGAGTCGCCCATCGCCCCTCCCCGAGCGGCGCCGGACCGGTCCTGGCGCGGGCCGAATGTAAGCGTT